>JBHJNR010000129.1:0-4737 GCA_050330615.1 Cyanophyceae cyanobacterium | reverse complement strand
GATGCGGATGAGTTTTTGCGGACGGGATCCCCGGCAGATTTTCGGGCCTTGATGGCGGGGGCTCCCCTCTGGCTCGATTGGCAGATCGATCAGGTGTTGGCGGGGCGCAATCTCAGTCGGGCCTCGGAGTTTCAGCAGGTGACGCAAGCCTTGGTCAAGCTGTTGGCTGGATTGGGGGGAGACTGGCGCAGCCTTTACCTGCATCAGGTGGCGGAACGGCTAAGTCGGGGCAATGGTCGTCTGGCCCGCGACCTGGAAGAAGAACTGCGGCGCAATATCCGGCAACTGCGCTGGGCCAAGCCCCAAGCCCAAGTTCCAATCAACAAGGGATCCAAGCTGTTGCAGTCGGAATCCCATCTCTTGCAGATCTACCTGCACTTTGCGGAGTATCGCACCCCGATCAAGCAGTCCTTGCAGGAGCGAGAATTGCAATTTAGCTTTGCCCCCCACCGCAACTTGTGGAAGCAGATTTTGGAATTGCTGATCCAAGATCCGACCTTGGCAGAACAAGGGGATCCCTTATTGGTGGCGCTGCGGACGCTGACGGCTCACGATGAGGAGCTGAACCAGCGGCTCAGTCATCTGTTGTGGCTGGATGAAAATACCCGTGTGGCCCTGATGCGCCCCAAGATCGTCGTGCGGGCGGCGATTGCCAATATGGAACTGGAGATTCGGCAGAAACGGTACCGCTATTGGACGCAATTGTGGGATCAGGCCTTTACGGCGGGGGACACCCCTTTGGCTCAGAACTATCAAGACCAAATCCAGGCGGAGTATCAGGCTATTCAGGCGCTGCAAAAGGATGCCCAACTCACCTATGAAGATCTGGTGGATGCCCCACTGGCCGATGAATTGTCATGAGGGATCCCTGGGGAAGGGTATTCGGTTAAATCATTGGTTAAAAAAGTGAACACAGAAAACAGAAGAATGTGCCAAAGAGGTGAGCCCACTGTTGCTACTCTTCAGCCCCCATCAGGGATCCCGCATCACGAGCCCCCTCTTTGGCCTGTGTCGCCTGAAATTCTCGCTCTCGTTCTGCCAGATCTCGCAGATTGGGTAAGCCCATGGGTGAGTCGGCTGGAGGTCGCCCCTGCACCGCCGCCACAAAAGACTCGGGCATGACGATCCCACCGGAGATCAACATCTTAAAAGCATCCTCCACCGGCATGAACAACTCGATGGTCTCTGATTCGGGTACCAGAGCGTACCAGCCTGTGGTGGGATTAGGAGTGGTAGGGACAAAAAGGTTGAGCATGGTTTGGCTACTCTCCCCTCTGCCCACAGCAGCCGTCAAGCTACCCGTCACAAAGCCCAAAGCCCAAATGCCAGTGCGGGGGTATTCCAGCAACACCACCCGCCGAAACTTACGATTATTGCTGTCCAGGACGGTGCTGAGCAACTGCTTAAGGGTGCGATAGACCAATCCTGCCACGGGGATGGCGTGCAGCAGCCGTTCGCTCACATCCAGCAGCCATTGGCCGACAATATTGCGGGCCATAAACCCGATCAACAGGATAAAAGTCAGGGGAGCCAAGATGCCTACCCCCAAATCGATCAAATTGATCAAAATTGGGTGCAGCCCCTGAATCGGATTGAATTGTTTGGGGATGCTGGTGAGAAACTCAATGCTCCAGGTGGCCACCTCCACCACGAGCCAGATGGTGGTCGCCAGTGGGATCACCACCAGCAGTCCTGCCACAAAAGAATTTTTGAGATGGTGCTTCCAAGTTGAGAGCATCGGGATCCGATTGGGAGGGTGAGGAGATGGTTGTCGCGGTCAAGCAATCATGCAACTGCGATCAGCAACGGCTGGAGCAACGCTGAGAGGGCGAATATCCCAGACTGAAACTCATAATACTGTGTTTGTTTAGCGACAGGTCATAGGTACTCCAGATCACAGTTTGTTGCCGGATGAGGGGCGAAAAGCCTGCCCCAGAGAAAGCCTCAGCGGGCTTCGATGACGATGTTACTATCTTAAGACAGCGTCAAAAAATGTAAAGCAACCACCACTTGCATTTGCGATTAGCTACTGCCCTTAGTCCATCAGTTTCAGAATCCCGTTTTAGAGTGTTTTAGAAGGGGATCCCAGCGGTGCTCGGCAGGACAATCGCCAGACTCACTCTGGACTCAAGACTCACTCTGGACTCAACTGAAGCAGCTTACGAGGATGCCGCCCCCGATGAATGATGATTGGATCAATCACACCTGCCAGGTCGAGGTTCCGGTTGGGATCGAGCAAGTGTGGGATTTATGGGCTGACCTATCGCTGATTCCCCATTGGATGAAGTGGATCCGGTCAGTGGAAATGGTGGACAAGGATCTATCCCGTTGGACGCTGGACACCCGAGGTCTGACCTTTAGCTGGATCTCCAATACCCATACGGTGATCGAGCATCAAATCATCGGCTGGCGGTCAGTGGATGGCTTAGCCAATCAAGGGACTCTGCGATTTTATCCCCGCAAGGACAGCACCATCGTCCGGCTGACCATCTCCTATGTCTTGCCGGGGTTGCTGAAGTTTATGGATACCTTATTCTTGGGTCGTGCGGTCGAGTCCACCATTCAGGCGGATATGGAACGATTCCGCGACTATGCGATTCAACAGGCTCAGACCAGCATCGTTGACCCTGTGAATGAATAATAACTAAAGTGACGAGTTCTGCTGGTAAGCTAAGGTATCCCAGATCGTAGATGCCCTGTCAACGTTCTAGTGTCAGAGATCGATCCCCTCTCTACATCTTGCCTAAATTGCCCAAGAGGTACGCGCCCATGTGTTCTGGTGACTCCATTCAGTCGGCCATCACCGAGAGTCGGGATCCTGATTTCGCCTCTACCCATGCCAATGAAGTGGTCGATAATCGCAACATTCGCTTTTCATTAGACAAAGCTGACATCAACATCGATCAGATGATGATGATGTTTCAGCGCAATGCGTTTTGGGCACAAGAGCGTTCGGCCCACGATATCGAGAAAGCTTTTCGCCACAGCCATCCAGTGGTGACCGTCTGGGATGACGAGCATTTGGTCGGTTTCGGGCGCGCCACCACAGACACTGTGTATCGGGCCGTCTTGTGGGATGTGGTGGTGGATCTCGATTATCGCCGTATGGGTATCGGTCGCAAGTTGGTGGAAACCCTGATCAGCCATCCCGATGTTCAGAGTGTGGAGCGGGTCTATCTCTTTACCACTCACCAGCAGGGGTTCTACGAGCGCATTGGGTTCGCGGAAAACACCAGCACCACGCTGGTTTTGATGGGCAAGTCTCTCAATTTTGTTACCCCTCATCAGCCTGAGACCATCACCTCCCTAGGGGCACCAGTCTTGAGGGCTGATTCCTTTCAGGGACTTCCAGCCAAAAGAGACTAAAGCCATATTCTGGCGGTAAACTTGGGCTTGAGCTTTTTATGGGTAAGGGAGGGCGAGATCATGAGTCACAAGACCTGGCTATCGTGGGGAATCTCTCTGGGCTTATCAGCCTCTTTGGTTGGTATGGTCGCCAGTTGTGGAGATGGTGTCACGGTAGATGTGGCTCCCTTCCGCACCAACCTCACCCTTCTATTGGACGAACTGGTTAATCTTCAGCTGATTCCACCCGGCACTCAGATCCAAGTTGAGCTGGTGTCCTCGGATGGGCAAACACGGCTCAGCAATGTGGTAGTGGCCGAACCTGGTGCCAATCTGTCTATCTTGTTTGAAGGGATCCCTTCTGGGGCTGCGACCCTACGGTGCCTCACCACTGAGCCCAATCTGCCTCAATCAGTCGGATCCTTTCTGAATGTGACGATTCAGCCTGGGATCAATACCTTTCAGCTAGATTGCGTTGTCATTGCCCCAACGCCCACTCCAACCCCAACGCCTACTCCGACCCCAACGCCCACTCCGACCCCAACGCCCACTCCAGTCCCAGAAGCTTGTGAGTTGTTCGATTTTGAACTATCTCTGGATACAACTGCTGTTGAGCCTGGCAGCAATCTGCTAGCTTCTGTACTGATTAGTAGATCATCTGGGTTCACAGATGCCATTGACTTTACTCTGTTGGCCCCATCTGAAACGGTCGACTCTTTTGATTTCAATCCTAACCCTGTAGTGGGAAATTCTACAGACTTGAGTTTATCGATCTCCTCCTCTGCGGCTGAGGAAACCTTGAGTATCCCTATCACAGGCACCAGCACTCAAGACAGTACTATTTTCTGCACCCAGGATCTCTCTTTTGAAGTTATTCAGCCTGGATTTAGCCTTGTATTAGAGGACTTTTTTGCTAATTCATTAGCCGTCTTTGCTGATTTTAGGGTGATTAGAGATACAGGCTTTACGGATAATGTTCAGTTCACTTTTGACATCAATCCTTCAATTCTTGTTACCGATCCTTCATTTAGTCCACCTGTTTCAACACTGCCAAATGAGCTAATTTTCTTTTCTGGTGATTTAAATTCCCCTTCGCCGGGAACTTATACCTTAACAATCACAGGAACAAGTATAGACAACCCTTCAATTACATTTTCCGTCGAGAGAGACTTTATTACATTCTAGAGTCTCAGGTTTTATGAACGATTATAAATCTGGTTCTCAATGGCTAGCTTTGCATGTAGGTCGCTGGAATGGCATTTTTCAAGAGTATGAGGGATCCTCTTTCCACCAAGGGCTAGATCTCAAAAGCCAAAAGCGCAGCATCATCACCCAACCAGAACTGGGATCCCTTCAGCAAACCAATATGACTCGACAGGGGCTTGGAGTTCT
>JBHJNR010000128.1:0-2822 GCA_050330615.1 Cyanophyceae cyanobacterium | reverse complement strand
CATCGCCATTGCCGAAAGTGGCCCCCGCCAACTGGGAGATGGCACCGAGAGCACCGCCAATAGTGAGGAATTCTTTGCCATCGAAGTCCAGCGGGATGGCGGCGAAGTCCTGGAGCGGTTCGAGAACTTGACCATGGATCCTGAAGTTCAGACCCAAGTGGGCACCTATGTGCTGACAGCGGTTGAGTCTTCTGAGTATGTGCAGGTGGTGGATAGCTCAGCGGTGGGTCGGCCTCTGGCGCGGCGGCCCGTCAACGGTCAGTATCAGTTGGCTGCCCCCACTCCTGTCTCCAGCCCGGATCAGTTTTCACAAGATTTAGAGGGACTCCAGGACGAGCGTACCGGCGTGCGTGGCATCTTTGAGATCGACGATGTCAACATCTTGGCCTGTCCCGACATCATGCGGGCTTACGAGGCCGGGATCATGGATCTCGACCAGGTGCACAGCATCATGGAGCTGATGATCAGCATGTGCGAAGGGGCGCTGAGTGGTGAGACCCCCAATCCCCCCAACCGGATGGTGGTGCTGGATACTCCTCCCGATCAGGTCAAACCTCAGCAGGTGGCCCAATGGTTGGCCAGTTTCAACCGCCGCTCCATGTTTGCGGCTCTGTACTACCCCTGGATCCAGGTGCCCAATCCCCGCAATGCCAACCGGCCCATTTTGGTTCCCCCCTGTGGCCATGTGATGGGGGTCTGGTCTCGCACCGATGAAACCCGTGGCGTTTACAAGGCTCCGGCTAACGAAGTGCCCCGTGGGGTCTTGGGTCTGGCCTATGAGACTAACTTCCGGGAGCAGGAACTGCTCAACCCCTTGGGTATCAACTGCTTGCGCAGCTTCCCCAACCGAGGGATCCGGATTTGGGGTGCCCGTACCCTGGTGGAGCCGGAGAAGACTGAATGGCGCTATGTCAGCGTCCGCCGTCTGATCAGCTATATCGAAAAGTCCATCGAGCTGGGTACCCAGTGGGTGGTGTTTGAGCCCAATGATGAAGACTTGTGGATGCGGGTCAAGCGCACCATCAACAACTTCCTAGAACGGTTATGGCGGGAAAGTGCTCTGTTTGGCAAGTCCCCGCAGGAGGCTTTCTACGTCAAATGCGACAGCGAACTCAATACTCCTGAGACGATGCTGTTGGGCCGTCTCTATGTAGAAGTGGGGGTCAGCCCCGTCCGGCCAGCGGAGTTTGTCATCTTCCGAGTGTCCCAATTCATGGGGAACGAAGCCTCCTAAGGGCACGGAGACAGGGATCCCGGCATGGTTGAGAAACCCCTGGGATCCCTGTTCCTACTCGCTCAATCCCATCTCCCGCATTGAGCCTTTGATCTATTCTCTGCTTTCATTCCTTTTCACTTCAGGAGCAAGACAGTGGCACAAGATGAATTGTTGGTCAATTGTCGATTTTATTTTGAAGCCGATGGCATCACTGACAAGATGATTTTGGAAGTGGGTGGACTCAGTTCCGAAAGCCCTCCAGCGGGCAGCAATGGCGTCTTTGGGGTGAGCAAGGATGCTGCCCAGCTTCGTCAACCCACCCCCACCAGCGTTAAAACCAGCCCCATCACTGTCAAAGTTGTCGCCACCACCAATACTGATCTGTATCAGTGGTACGCAGCCTGTAATAAAAACATGGGGGGAGCCTCCGAATGGGAGTCCAACCTCAAAGCTTGCTCCATTACGGTCTATGACCAAGCGGGCACCATGAAAGCTCGGTGGGAGATCCAAGAGGCCTATCCCAGCAAGTACGAAGGCCCCAACCTCACAGCAACGGGCAATGATCTGGCGAATGAGACCTTGACCTTGCAGCATATTGGGGTTGAGCGAGTTCTGTAGGGATCCCTATCCCACGATGGCGTTAGCTCAGCTCTCGTCAAAAAAATCATCAGTCATCAGGAATAGGGGCAGTACTGATGAGAGGGATCCATGACCTCGACGGAGTGCTGCCCCTTGCCATACGATTCTGCACAACTTGTTCCCGATAGGGTTGAGGTCAACAAATCAGTCCAACAGATCAGTCTTGAGAAGTGAGACAGGAGGAATCAAATGGCAGACCAAATTCCAGAAGGCCTGACCAATAGCCGGTTCTATTTTGAGGCGGATGAGATCGAGAAAAAGTACATTAAATCGATCAGTGCTCTCAAGGTGAGCAGCACCCCCGCTGGTGGTGCTGAAAACAAGGTGATTGGGGTAACTAAAAGCGCCCAGTTTGTTCGACAGGCAACCCCTACCTTTGTCACCTTTTCACCCGTTACGATTGAAATTGTGGCCACAGGAAATAGTGATCTATATGACTGGTATGCCCGCTGTAATAGCAATGTCGGCTCTTTTAACCCTTGGCAGGGATTTCGGATGAATGCCTCCATCACGGTCTATGATCAAGCTGGTGAACCTCGAGCTCGCTGGGAACTGCAAAAAACCTATCCACATCAATATGAAGTATCGGGTTTTGATTCGGAAGGCACAGGATGGTTAACCGAAAAGATTGTCCTGGTACATGAAGGAATCGCTCGTGTTCCGGTGGAAAATGCCGTCTTAAGAGCTGCCATTGCCTAAGAAGCAAAGCCTTAGATCTAAGAAAGGTGTTGTGATTCAAAATTCAGGAAAAGTTTTTACTTCCAAATCTTTCTCTTTCAGGATTTACACTTGAGTTGAATCTCAGCTTGCTCACTTAAGTTGATGCGTTAGGAAGGAACTTATCATGGCAGTATCGAATCTTGTCGATTCTCTCTTTCTGGAGACGCTGGTCAAAGCCCGCTTCTATTTAGAACTGAAAATTGAGGATCCCAGTCCAGCAAGTGTTGCCAAGGGCATCTTGACCGGG
>JBHJNR010000127.1:0-2799 GCA_050330615.1 Cyanophyceae cyanobacterium | reverse complement strand
TGACCAATGCCCCAGTTGGTGCGGTACATGTGGCCCGCCACAATGAACATCACCGCCAAAGCGAGGTGGTGGTGCGCCTGATCCGTCAGCCACAAGGAACCCGTTTGGGGATTGAGACCACCATTAAAGGTGAGGAAGTCGGCGTATTCACCCCACTGCAAGGTGAAGAAGGGGGTCAAGCCCTTAGCAAAGCTGGGGAAAAGATCTGCCATCAGGCCACGGTTCAAGATGAACTCGTGGGGCAAGGGGATCTCGCTGGCAGGTACGCCCGCATCCAGCAGCTTATTAATGGGGATTGAAACGTGAATTTGGTGACCAGCCCAAGCTAGGGATCCCAGACCCAGCAGACCGGCTAGATGGTGGTTGAGCATCGACTCAACGTTTTGGAACCATTCCAGCTTGGGAGCCCGCTTGTGATAGTGGAACCAACCGGCGAACAGCATCAAACCAGCCATCACCAGACCACCAATGGCGGTGCAGAGTAGTTGAAACTCGTTGGTGACCCCGGCGGCGCGCCACAGGTGGAAGAAGCCCGAGGTGATACGGATCCCCTCGAAGCCACCCCCCATGTCGCCATTCAGGATTTCCTGACCAAAGATCGGCCACACCACTTGGGCGCTGGGCTTGATATTGATCGGATCCGCTAGCCAGGAGGAATAGTTGGAGAACTGTGCTCCGTGGTAATACATCCCACTCAGCCACACAAACACAACGGCAAGGTGACCAAAGTGAGCCGAAAAGATTTTTCGAGAAACGTCTTCTAAATCGCTGGTATGACTATCGAAGTCATGAGCAAGAGCGTGGAGATTCCAGATCCAAGTCGTGGTTTTGGGGCCACGCGAGAGGCTGCGATCAAAATGACCCGGCTTAGCCCACTTCTCAAAGGAAGTTGGAACCGGATCGACATCGACCGAAACCTTGACCTTCGGCTCTCGCTCCTTTGGCGTAGTTGTCATCAAGAACTCCTCTCTTGCGACAAGGAACGAAACATCACCCTTCATTTTGGGGGCCAATGACAAAGATCCTTTATCTGCCTCAACAATCGTTACGATCGTTAAGAGGAACGGGATCCCAGCCTTAGCGCGCCCAACCGGAAGGGACTTACAGGGCATTATAGGTCAGGGTTTTGGGCTACTTGAGCGGTTCACAATAATTAAACTGCGGATCCCTATCAGGCTCAACATTTCAGGGATCACTAGCGTGGTTTCGACCCACTAGACGTAAATGTTTGTAAATAATTCGAGTCTCTTTCCTGATGAAAGCTGGGGTTTTCTTAATGTTTTGTTACAACGATTGGCCTTAGCTGAGATGTTGACTGAGATGCAAGATCTCGGTCACTTTGCCCCGCAACGTATGCCCCCACCAGGAGGTGGATTGAGGGCGAGAGAAGACTGTTTGACTATCAACTATCCAGGTCTGCTCAAGATCGAATAAGACCAAAGGTTGTGTGGGCTGCGATTGAATCGGCACCAGCGTTTGGCCCAGACAGTGGAGCGGGCCTTGGCTCAGGGATCCCCAGAGAGCTAGGGGGGATAGGGCTCCTGTCTGCACTAGCTGATCCCACAGCAGGGCTAGGGCGAACTCTAAGCCCACAGCTCCAGCGGGGGCCTGACCAAACGGGAGGGACTTCTCCTCAAAGGTGTGGGCCTGATGATCGGTGGCGATAGCAGTAAGGATCCCGGATTGAACCCCTTCCACAAGGGCTTGGCGATTGGCCTCGCTACCCAACGGGGGATCGAGCCTCAGGGCAGGGTGATAGTCACAGCGGCGGATGTCCTGGTCAGACAACAGTAGGTGCATCCAGGTGACACTGGCGGTGATGGGCAGTCCTTCAGCTTGGGCTTGGGCAAGCAGTTCCACGCTGCGTGCAGAGGAGATACGCATCAAGTGAACAGGGGTGGGAGTACGACGTACCAGTTCGATCAGGCCAGCCACCCGACTCGTTTCAGCGGTCATCGGGATCCCTTTCAATCCCAACCGCAGAGATTCTTCGCCTTCATAGATCAGGCCATCGCCTACTTGATTGGGATCCCAGGCCCAGAGCAGTAGAGGCTTGTTGTAGGGTTGCAGATACTCCAGGATCCGCTGCACCATCAGCAGGGAGGGCAGTGGCCGGTCTTCACAGAAGCCCGCGATGGAGGATGACGCCAACTCCCCCAGTTCGCTCAGGGTCTGGCCTCGGATCCCTTTGGTGAGGGCGGCGAGGGGAAGCCATTGAGGGCTGGGCCAGATGCCTTTGGTTTTAGCTTGCAACGCACCCAGAGCCTCGACACTATCCAGAGGAGGATCGGTGCTGGGCAATAGCCCCACTCGGGTGAATCCTCCCGCTAAGGCGGCGTCAGCCAGCCCCCCCAATGTTTCCCGTGGCTCATGACCCGGTTCCCCCACATGGGCGTAGAGATCCACTAGCCCCGGCCCTAGCACCCAAGCTTGAGCATTGTGAACATGGGTCTCTGGGGGAACTGACGGCAGGGATCCCACGGCTTTAAGGATGCCATCCTCTATCCACACATCTAGGACTTGATCCAGAGTGTGGACAGGATCCAGCAGTCGGACGTTTTGGAGAACGTGAGATCCGAAAGAAAGGGAAAGGGCAGACATGAGTGAGCAGTAATCAGGGCTCAAGGGATCCTATCCTGACCAGACACTTACACCCTTAGCCCCGACTTCTTTATCATCGTTGACATCCTCTCCCAGCAACCCTGTCGGGTATGCGGTGAGATTCCCCGGATCGCTCCTGGGATTTCCTGCTTCACAGATTCTGAGCTAGGTGAGTTGCCTCAACCCCCGCCAGACCAT
>JBHJNR010000126.1:0-3913 GCA_050330615.1 Cyanophyceae cyanobacterium | reverse complement strand
CCAGGTTGTTTGGATATCGACCTCAAAGGGATCCCCAATCAAGTTCCCTATCTCAAGATTCCTCCCGTCAGGCCAGATCTACAATCTCAACTTAATCTTGCCTTTCAGCTCCAGAATGGCAGATCGCATGCTCTATCAGGCTTTAAAGCTAAAGCTAATAGACCTACTAATCCCGACCCAAAAAGCCTTAATGTCGGCATCTGTTGGGCGGGCAGTTCCACTCAGGGCAATGACCACAATCGTTCCAGCCGACTTCAAGATTGGCTACCTCTTTTGAGCCTCAAAGGGATCCAGTTCCATAGTCTGCAAAAAGGCCCACAAGTCTCCCAACTGGATCAACTTCCTACCGCTGTCTCGGTGATCAATTGGGATCCCTATCTTCAAGACTATGCCGATACAGCAGCCCTTCTTGCTCATCTGGATCTGCTGATCAGTGTCGACACCTCTGTGGTTCATCTGGCGGGTGCATTGGGACGACCCACCTGGACATTGCTGTGTCACAACTGCGATTGGCGTTGGCTTTTGGAACGTGAGGACACTCCCTACTACCCCACTATGAGACTGTTTCGGCAAGACACCCCTAAACAATGGGATCCCGTGATGCACAAAGCCAAGGACTCACTGTTGTCCCTGATCAATTAGGCCTTAGGGATTGAGGCGTGGGGAGCTTTTAGATCCAAGATACAGTGCATCGGATTGAGAATAAACCGCAAAAATCTGGCTGATCATGTGAGGGCCAAGCTGTTCAAAATAATCGATGGCTAACTTGCCTACAGCTTGCGTCGTCATATAGTCATAACTTCCCCCCAAAAAAGCCCCCACCACGGGAATTGCTTTGCTGAGGGACTTATGCAAGACCCGCTCTATCATTTTGCCTTTGGCTGACTCCCACAGGGCCGCTTTGATATGTTGCGAGACGAGGCTGCTGGGGGCACCCGCTTGTGACAACCGTCGAGCTGGGATCGGGGGGCTGGTTGTCTTGGGATCCCACGATGGATCAGGTTCAGCCCTTAATTGAGATTGCACCTTCACCGATTCTTTGGTGACAAAAGCCTTGATCTCTTGCACTGACTTATTAGAAAGCAACAGGAAAATATCGGTCTTGAGATCATCTTTACTATCCGGCAAGTCATCGTAGAGATAGGCGATTGCTTTGATGGTGTAGGCCTGAATTTTCCAGGCTTTGGCCAAATCCATTGGCAGCACCGCAGGCATCGCCATAAATCCCCCCAAGCCTGCCAGGGCACCCCAGAGACCATTGGTCAGAGATTGTTGGGTGATGATCTTGTGGGCCAGCTGGCGTTTTGAGGCGGTGGGCTGCTGTTGGCGCAGGCGGTCGATAGTGATCTTCACCTTGCCCGAGTCAGAGGCCACCACCCACTCCACAAGCGAATCGATCCCCCGAGCTAGGGCATTGGGATCCAAAGATTTGGCGGACGAATTGAGCAAGCGGCCTTCACCCAACGATGACTACCTTCTACGATAGCTACTGCTTGATCGGTTTCCCATCGGGATCCTGTTGCTACCTTTAGGCAACCCGGCAGCAACAGGGAGATTAGTCAGCCCAGTGCTTGGCTCGTTCCACCGCCTGATGCCAACGGTGTAGCCCTGCTTGGGCTTGAGAGTGCTGGGATCCCGGCTCAAAGACTCGATCCACTGGACGGGCTGCGATCAGGCTGGCATAGTCGGGCCATACCTCTGCCACCAATCCCGCCGCAAACGCTGCCCCCTGAGCTGTCGCATCTAAGACCGCAGGCCGTTCGACTGGGATCCCCAACACATCCGCCTGAAACTGCATCAAAAAGTCATTCTGACAGGATCCCCCATCCACCTTGAGCCGTTCGATGGGATGGGCTTGATCTTGGTTGATGGCCGCCACCACATCCGCCACCTGGTAGGCAATGGATTCCAGTACCGCCCGCACCAGATGCTCCCGCTGGGTACCACCCGTAATGCCCATAAAACTGGCTCGGGCCGACATATCCCAATGGGGTGCCCCAAGACCACTCAAGGCTGGGACAAAGTAGACATCTCCCGTATCGGCCACGCTACTGGCCAAGGCATCGGTTTCAGCGGCAGATTGGATGATCTTCAGGCCATCCCGCAGCCATTGGATGCAGGATCCCGTAGTAAACATGCTGCCTTCGAGAGCAAACCCCGGCAGGGGATCCCGATCGGGTCGCGCCGACGTCCAGGCCACCGTTGACAGCAACCGATGGCTGGAGCGCACCACCTGGGATCCCGTGTGAGCCACCAAAAAAGCCCCTGTGCCATAGGTGCATTTTGAAAGTCCAGGCCGATCACAGCCGTGGGCTAGCAATGCCGCCTGTTGATCCCCCAATACCGCCGTAATCGGGATCCTGGCCCCCAATACCGCTGGATGTAAATGCCCCATCAAACCCAAACTAGGAGATAGCTGTGGTAACCACGTGGCTGGTAGATCAAACAACTCCAACAACTCGGGATCCCATGTTTGAGTGGTGAGGTTATAGAGCATCGTCCGGCTGGCATTGCTGTGATCGGTGAGATGCTGCGCCCCTCCGGTCAGGTTCCACAGGATCCAGGTGTCGATGGTGCCCGCCAATAGATCTGCCTCATTGAGACTGGGATCCCGTTTGACCACATGCTGCCGCAACCAAGCCAGTTTGGTAGCCGAAAAATAAGCATCCAATACCAGTCCCGTCTTTTGGTAAATGCGCTCAGCCTCATGAGCTAGGGCTTCACAGTGGGGAGCGGTGCGCCGATCTTGCCAAACAATGGCGTTATAGAGCGGTCTACCCGTGCGGCGGTTCCAGACCAGACAGGTTTCTCGCTGCACCGTTAGCCCGATGGCAGCGATCTCTGCCGCTGGGATCCCCGCTTGGGCCACCGCCGACTGCATCACCCCCAGGGTATCGGCCCAGATCTGCTGGGGATCGTGTTCAACCCAGCCGGGACGGGGATAGATCTGGGGCAACTCCCGATAGGCTTGGGCGACGATAGCGCCTGTGGCATCGAAAATGAAGGCTCGGTTGCCCGTAGTGCCCAGATCAAGAGCCATCACATACGGGGGCACAGAGATGCGATTAACCATAGAGATCCGAGAGCGAAACGGCGAGTTTGACGCGATTCCAAGGCTGGACAGCCAGGGATCCCTTCTCGTGTGCCGCAATGGGGAGGCCGGGATCCGAGCGCCTACGTTAGGATAATAGAGTGAATCCGTTTTCTTCTTTTTAACTATTCATGACCGCCGCCATCGCCGTCCCCAAAGTTAAACTCAAAAATCCTCCTCTCCCTCTCCACACCATGGGGGATCAGGTGTTGCGTCAACCGGCCAAACGGGTGAGCAAAATCAATGAAGAGATCCGCCAACTGGCGCGGGATATGCTACAAACGATGTATAGCTCTGATGGCATTGGGCTGGCAGCTCCTCAGGTGGGAGTCCACAAGCGGATCATTGTGGTGGATCCCAATCCCGACAAAGCTGATACCTTACCCCTCGTCTTGATCAATCCTGAAATCAAGAGCTATGGCGGATCCAAGGTGATTGACCAAGAGGGCTGTCTCAGCGTCCCTGGCGTCTACTGTGATGTCACCCGTTATGACGAAATCATCGTCTCCTTCAAGGACGAGACTGGACGTCCCCGTACTGTTAAAACCACTGGCCTACTGTCACGGGTAATCCAGCATGAGATCGATCACCTGGATGGAGTCCTGTTTGTCGACTTGGTGGATAATGCGTTGCAACTAGATCAGGAACTGCGTAAGCATGGCTTCACGATGCAGGATGTCCATCGCAAGAGCGCCTGAACCCATTGACATCCTCCCCGGCCTTTAAGGCCGAGGATTCGGTTTAGGCAAACAATAGCAGTTGCAATTGCTGACCGTCCCGACAGGTTGACGCTTCACCGGATGCCGCTGGCAAGCCAGACTT
>JBHJNR010000125.1:0-4903 GCA_050330615.1 Cyanophyceae cyanobacterium | reverse complement strand
AGTGGATGTGGGGGGAAGAAAAGTTAGGGTAGTCAGATTTTGTGATTTAGAGAAAGGGACAGAGTATCGCTTAGCCACGAATGTCCCCATAGAGATTATGGACGATGAGGATATTGGGGAAGCGTATCGGCAACGGTGGGGAATAGAGCTGCTATGGAAATTTCTCAAGGGTCATCTTAAACTTGACCGACTAGCTAAACGCTGAGATAGGCCGCTCGAATCCCTTCGTTTTGGGAGATTTCTTGCATGGATCCCCGATATCGAATCTGGCCTTTCTCCAGGATGAGGGCACGGTCTGCCACAGCAGAGGCGAAATGGTGATTTTGTTCAGAGATGATGATCGTAAGACCCTGCTGTTTGAGGGATTGGATCGCTGTTGCCATCTGCGCCACAATCAGGGGTGCCAAGCCCTCCGAGGGTTCATCCAAAAGGAGTAGAGCTGGGTTACCGACCAGGGTCCGAGCCAAGGCCAGCATTTGTTGCTCACCGCCACTCATGTGACTGCCCAACCGGGATCCCATCTGAGCAAGATTGGGAAACAGCTCAAACAATCTATCCACCGTCCATGTGGGGGATCCCACTCGAGGTTTTTGGCGACCCACCTCCAGATTTTCTAGCACGGTCAAATCCCCAAAAATGCGCCGCTCCTCAGGAACATAGCCAATTCCCATCTGAGCAATACGATGGGTAGGCCAGCCGATAATAGGCTGTCCCAAAAAAGAAATTTTCCCCTCCATCGGCGAAACGATATTGAGGAGGCTTTTAAGGGTGGTGGATTTACCCGCCCCATTACGTCCCATCAAAGCCACCACTTCCCCGCGCTCAATCTCAAACTCCACATCAAAAAGAATATGGGCGCGGCCATAAAAAGTATTGAGCTTCTCAACTTTGAGCATGGTGGGGCAATACTGGGAGCAATTGGAAAAAGGAACAGGGTGAATTACCAGGATTAGGCTAAGTCAGGATACTAGTAGACGATGGCATAAATTTACCAACTGTGAACAGGGAGCTTAAGCCCCTTGGTTGGGAAGCCCAAGGGTAGAGGGATCCCTGCTCAAGAGTATTGGGTTAGGACACATGACAGAAGAGTGAGAACAAGTCAAAGAGTCTCGCATTCTAAGGGGGGTGCTACCGCAATCTGATCCCGGCCTTTAGTCTTGGCCTGATAAAGAGCCGAATCAGCAGCCCGTAACAGATCTATGGTCTCTATCTTTTTACAGGGTACCACCTGAGCCAATCCAAAACTCAAACTGAGATAGGGGCCAGTGGGTGAATTGGTATGGTTTATGGCGCGAGATCGCAAGGTACTACGGATGCCTTCAAGAAGATACAGAGCACCTTCCAGCTCAGTGTTTGGCAAGATCAGGGCAAATTCCTCTCCACCAAAGCGGGCCACCCTATCAGCCGGTCTCTTCACTTCTGTATCCAGCATCTCTGCAATTGTTTTTAGACATTCATCCCCCACCAGATGACCATACGTATCCTTAAAGATTTTGAAGTGATCTACATCACAAATTACCACGGTTAAGAGAGACTGTTCTCTACGTCCTAACCGCCATTCGTAGACCAGCTTTTCATCAAAAGCACGGCGATTAGGGATCCCTGGCTTTCCCTATTGAGTTGATCGGCTCTCACCCCATCTTGAGACCAAACAACCGCCCCAGCTCCCGACGGATCTGAGTTGGGGATCCCTGGGCTTTTATCTGGCCCTGGTCTAAGATCACGGCCCCATCCGCCCACCCTAATTCTTCTAGCCGATGGGTGACCCAAAGAACCGTTAAGCCTTCTTGATCCACCAGATCTCGCACTTGATCAATCAGTTCCTGTTGGCTTTCAGGATCCAAAAGAGCTGTCGGCTCATCCAATAACAAAACTTGGCAATGACGAGCTAACGCCCCAGCCACCGCCACCCGTTGTTTTTGTCCTCCACTGAGGCTATGAATCGGTCGCCGCAAGAGGGGCAGCAGGCCCACCTGAGACAGAGCTTTCTCCACCCGCCAGCGAATCTCTAGTAGTGACAGTGGTTCAGCCGCTAGCCCAAAGGCCACATCAGCCCCCACCGTCGGCATCACCAATTGGTGATCAGGGTTTTGAAACACCATGCCAATTGGAGCTTGTACCCGCAGCTGCCTCTGGAGGTAAGACTGAGCCTCTAAGCTCTCCAGCTTGGCCACCCCAGCCATTAATTGCATCAGGGTAGACTTACCACTCCCATTCGGCCCCAACAACATCCACAGTTGACCCCGAGGGATCCTGAGGCAACAGTCCCGCAACACCGGAGCTGCCCCTGGCCAGCCATAGGTGAGATGATCGAGCTCTATAGCTGCAGTGAGGGGAACCGACTCCGATGACAGAAAGTGAGACATAGCAAGAGTAGTTCCGTTGGGTTCGCCTACTGCTTGAGGCTAGCCAGCCAAGAAACCAGGCCGAGTCATGGTTTGGCCCGCTGGGCCACCTTTGGGAGTCAACTGGACTGCAATCACTTCTGAGATCAAGACCAAGAGCTGGCGACCGGTTCGATCGCAGGTCAGCTCCATACTTTTGACATCCCCCGTTTTGATCGACTCCACCACTTGACGAAAGAGCTGCTGGGCTTCTTCTTCTTCCTTCTTCTGGATCCCCAGGGGAGCAGGATTACCTTTGACGATCAGTTCGAGTGTATACATCCCAAGGTGCTCTAATTAGCGGTCAAGTCTATCTTTATCGTAGTGCCTTTATCGTAGTGCTTCGGGTGGGGGGCTGTTGGCCCCCCGAGATTGTGCAGGTTACTCAGCTTCAGGGGCTGCATCGGACTCAGGCAGCACCACATCAATGGGATAAACGCTGACCCGTTGGCGGGTTTTGCCAAATCGCTCGAATTTGACGATGCCATCTGCCACCGCAAACAGGGTATCATCTCTGCCAATACCAACATTGGTGCCGGGGTGAACCTTGGTACCCCGTTGCCGCACCAAGATATTGCCGGCTCTTACCAACTCGCCCCCATATCGCTTCACACCTAAGCGTTGGGCATTTGAGTCGCGACCGTTCCGTGTACTGCCTGTTCCCTTTTTGTGTGCCATGACTGTCTCCTAAGGTTGAATAGTGGGGGTTAAGAATGGGATCCGACAAAGGGGATCCCGTTAAACTTCAGCCGTCTCAGCAGGCGCTGTCAGGTCGATATCAGCCTCAAGGCTCTCAATGTCGAGAGCTGAGTCAAGATCCGACAGCTTCAACTGGGCTGACTCCGCTAACACGGTTCCATTGAGACTAATGGCCTGAACCAAAAGCCGCGTCTGCAACTGGCGATGACCGTTTTTCTTACGGGTTTTCTTTTTGGGCTGCATTTTATAGACAATCACCTTACGGGCTTTGCGATGCTCTAGCACCTGCACCCGTACCGTTGCTTCCTCGATCAGCGGATGACCCAAGGTCATGGTGTCTTCATGGTTGATCAGCAGTACCTGAGGGAGTTCCAGGACAGTGCCCGGTTCATCCTCCATCCGATCCACATCATAAAAACGCCCTGGCTCAGCCCACAGTTGTTTGCCGCTAATTTCGAGAATTGCGTAGGTCATAGATCATCTCGCCGTACAGGTTGTCGACAGCTGAGGTCTCCTGGTTTAACACTTCTCAGAGCTTGATGCTGAGATCCACAGAGAGCAGTTGTGACATTAGTACCTGATCCGGGCGTCTCCTTCGGTAGATTTTGACAAGTCAGCTTCTTAATATAGCGAACTCTAGTCGTTGCAAGCAAGGGCTTTTATCCCATCGACACCGACTTTCTAGAGGGGCAAAAAGTCGGATCGCCCGACCACTGACTGCCCTTGGGGAGATAAGACAAAGTCCAGGAAGTCTTGTACGACAGGACTGGTGGGGGTGGGGGCGGCAAAGAAAACAAAGCGACTGAGAGGATAGCGGCCCTCTCGCACCGCAGCGGCATCCGTGGGTTGGGTGTCATCAATAGGCACGATGCGAACTGTGAGCTGGTTATCCGCCTGAGCCACGGCAGTGTAGCTGATGCCATCGGTTTCCAGCGCTCGCAGAATCGGGGTGGTGACATCCTGCTCAAAGGTGAAGAAGGAGGGGCCATCGGGGGCAAAAGGTTGTCCCAACAGGACAATATCTCGGAATAAGGAATGGGTGCCACTGTTGGGTGAGCGATTCAGCACCCGGATGGGGCGATCTGGCCCCCCGACTTCGTTCCAGTTGGTGATGCGTCCCCGAAAGATATCTGCCAACTGTTTCAGACTGAGCCCACCCTGATAGGGATTATCGGCACCCACCACCACAGCTAAGGCATCTCGGGCCACAGGGATCCCTTGGATCCCGGCTTGGATTTCTGTGGCATTGAGAGGGCGAGACGTCGCTTCACCACCCCCTAACCCCTTCGGGGTATAGGCGGAGCACTGCGACGGATTCTGGTAGCAGCCAGCTCGATCTCCCCATTTAGCAGAGCTTGCATACCCGAATTGGATCCCCGTGGTTGACCATCTGGGACACCATAGGTCAGAGCAACGGCTGGATTTTGTTGCGTAAAACTCGCCTTCAACTGGATGGCTCTTTTGCAGACTGAGCCTGAGATCTGGCCCAGGTAACCCTTCAACCTTTTGTAGCACTAGCCCCATCCCTTTTTGACCTTCGTTCAATGACAGGAGTGGGCTAAACTCATCTTCTAAACTTGTGTAAAATCTTCTGCTGGTTAAGCCGTGCTGGACTTTACACCGTTGGATTTGGGGCTGGAGGATACTGAATGACAATCCGATGGGCAAGTCAAATGTTGGCTCCTTTGGCGTTAGCTCCTTGGGGCATGGCTTTGCTGGTGGTGGGCTGTCAGAGTGGCCCTCCCCAACCACAAGATGGAGGAATGGGCGCAGGTGGTGGGCAGCCTCCCACTCCGGTGGAAATCGTCACCGTTGAAACG
>JBHJNR010000124.1:0-8621 GCA_050330615.1 Cyanophyceae cyanobacterium | reverse complement strand
ATCTCGTGGGGGTTGACCTCCGCCTTAATCCGCTCCAGTTCGGCCATCATCTCTAGGTCGATTTGCAGCCGACCCGCCGTATCGAGGATGACGTAGTCGTGCCCTTGCTCCCGTGCTTGCGCCACCCCCTGCTTGGCAATTTCCACGGGATCCGTTTTGCCCAGATCAAAGACCGGGATCCCGGTTTGCGCCCCCAAGGTTTTGAGCTGATCGATGGCTGCGGGTCGGTAGATATCCCCCGCCACCATGAGAGGATTGTGGCCATTCTTTTTCAGAAAAAGGCCCAGCTTGGCGCAGGAGGTGGTTTTACCGCTGCCCTGTAAGCCCGCCATCAAAATGATTGTGGGATCCTGATCGGCCTTGGCCAAGGGGGCATTGGATTCCCCCATCACCTTGACCAGCTCATCATGAACGATTTTGATGAACTGCTGATCGGGGGAGACCCCCATGATCACGTTGGCCCCCAGCGCGGCCTCCCGCACTTCTTCGACAAACTCGCGTACCACCTTGAGGCTGACATCCGCCTCCAGCAGGGCTCGCCGCACCTCTTTCAACGCCTCAGTGACATTGCCTTCGGTGATGCGATCCTGGCCTCGCAGGGATTTCCACGCAGATTCAAGGCGGTCAGAAAGGGCGTCAAACATCAGGGATCCGGTCTCAGAGCAACAAAATAGTGATCACTATAGTAGCGATATCCCTTGCCTCTCTGCCGAGCGAATCTATCCAGAAGGGCGAGAAGATTCTGGGATCCCGCTCCACCAGGGATCCCAGGCAGTTCCTATACTGAGGTTGTTGAGTTGTCCTACACCGGATTTGCAGTCATGTTTGCCATTCCCCTAGCGGCTACCCACCACTACTTTCCCCAGCCACAAGCTCAGCAAAATAAAGACCACGGGATCCCGGAGTCATACCGTTAGGCACTCCTGAGGGATCCCTGTGGTCTTCAGTTATATCGCCGCACCAGGAGATCTTTAGGCGTTCACCTGAGCCAGATTGACCGGGATCTCGACCGCAAAGAACCGCTCCCGGATCCGCTCGGCAATCCCAGAACCCGTCAGACCCAGGGATCCCAGGGCTTCTTCAGGAGAGGCATGATCCACCAACCGATCGGGAACGCCAAGGCGCAGGGTGGGCACCACCACATCCGCATCCATCAGGGATTCCAAGACAGCGGAACCAAAGCCCCCCTGTAAACAGCCTTCCTCCACCGTCACCACCCGGCCCAAGCGTTTGGCCAGGGGCACAATCAGCTCTGTGTCTAAGGGCTTAACAAAGCGGGCGTTGACCACCATGGCGCTGATGCCGTGTTCTTTTAGAATCTGAGCCGCCTGCAAGCTGGGATGAACCATGGATCCATAGGCCAAAATGACTAGATCTTCGCCATCCACCAACTGCTCGGCCTTACCAATGGGCACCGGCTCCCAGCCCTCTTCTGCCAGCGGCACCCCGACTCCCGAACCACGGGGATAGCGCATCGCAATCGGCCCTTTGGTGTGCTCGATGCCTGTTACCAGCATCCGTTGCAGCTCGGCCTCATCTTTGGGGGCCATCACCACCATATTGGGGATACAGCGCATGTAGGCGATGTCATAGAGCCCTTGATGAGTGGGGCCATCCGCGCCGACGATGCCTGCCCGGTCAAGGCAGAAAAACACTGGCAGATTTTGAATGCAGACATCATGAATAATCTGATCGAAAGCCCGCTGCAAGAAGGTGGAATAGATCGCCGCCACCGGGCGCATACCCTCACAGGCCATCCCTGCCGCCAGCGTCACCGCATGCTGCTCGGCAATGCCCACATCAATAAATTGGTCTGGCAGTTTTTCCTTCAGCTTGTCCAGCCCCGTGCCCGTGTCCATGGCAGCGGTGATGCCGATGATGCGGGGATTGTTGGCCGCTAAGGTGGTCAAAGCATGGCCAAACACCTTGGCATAGCTGGGGGGCTTGGGCTTAGCGGAGGGATAGGGTTTCCCGGTGGTCAGGTTGAACTTGGATTGAGCATGATAGCCGACTCGATCCACCTCAGCCGGGGCATAGCCTTTACCTTTGATGGTAGAGACATGAACTAAAACAGGGCCGATGATCTTGTGGGCAACCTCAAAGGCATCGATCAATTCGGTGAGATTGTGGCCATCGACGGGGCCAACATAGGTGAAGCCCAATTCCTCAAAGATGATCCCGGTTTTGTTATTTTGCACCGCCGTGATCAGCTTCATAGTCTCCTTCATGCGGTCAATCTCGGGGCTGAGACTGGATCCGACCAAAGGCAGATTTTTCAGCTGTTCTTCGAGGCTATCCGCCAAAAACTGAACTGGAGAGCTGAGACGCAGACGATTGAGATAGCGAGGAATAGCCCCCACATTGGGAGAAATCGACATGCCATTGTCATTGAGCACCACCATCAAGTTGGTCTTGGGCATGTGTCCGGCATGGTTGATGGCTTCATAGGCCATGCCCCCGGTCAGGGCACCATCACCGATGATGGAACAGACTTTGAAATCTTTGCCCTGGGCGTCACGGGCTAGGGCCATGCCCAATCCAGCAGAGATGCTGGTGGAGGCATGCCCGGCTCCAAAGTGGTCGAAGGAGCTTTCGCAGCGTTTGCAGTAGCCGGCGATCCCATCCTTTTGGCGCAAGGTATGAAACTGGGCGTAGCGCCCGGTCAACATCTTGTGGGCATAGGCTTGGTGCCCCACATCCCAAATCACCTTGTCGTGATCGAGATCTAGGGTTTTGTAGAGCGCTAGAGTCAGCTCCACCACCCCTAACCCTGGCCCTAGATGACCACCTGTGGCTGCCACCGTTTGCAGATGTTTTTCACGGATCTGCCGGGCCATGCTTTGCAACTGAGCCAGGGTGAGATCATGGAGTTGGTTGGGATGAGTGAGATCACTCAGTTGCATAATGTCTGTGCCTAGTCTGTCCGATCTCACTGTAGATCGTTTTCCGAAGCGGTGAGCCAGGTTCACAGATTGAAACGCTAGGCCTTGGTGTATCTCCTCAGCTCTGTTGGTACTGGGGATGTGGCTTCATGACGGAGGCGCGATGACCGCCATAACTATCTCGATCAACTCGATCAAAAGGCTTAATCAACCTGCTTCACCAGCTGAGGGATCACAGCAGAAACCAGGCTGGGGCCAAGGATGCAGGACAAAGCAATATATGCCACAACGATATTCAGCACCTCAGGGGTAAAAGCTCCCAGGTCTACAGCCTCTAGTGCGATCACCAAAACCAGAGCCGAACGAGAAACCGTCAAGCCAAATGAGAGAAAGAAGGTGGTCAGATTACCCTGAAAAAGCAACTCTGTGGCTCCCGAGGCAAGTAATTTCCCTACAATAGCTGCAGAGATTAATAGAACACTCAAACCAATAGAGTTCCAACTGGCAAAAGACTCCCGAAACAACTGAACATCAAACAAAATCCCAATGGAAAGAGCAAAAATGGGAATAAAGAGGGTATTGCCGATGAAAGCCACCTGCTGAAGTAGATTGTCTTGGGTCTGGATCAAGCGATTTAAGACCAGTCCTGCCGCAAAGGCTCCCACAATAGCACTCACGCCCAGTTGTTCTGTGATGCTGGCACACCCAAAGAGTACTAGCCAAACAAAAGTCAGATAGAACGGGGATCCCAGATCTGATCGCTTAGAGATGCGATGCCAAATCATCGGGATCCCTTTGAATAACAGACCAATGAATAGAGGCAAGATCACTAAAACATTACCCAGGACTACCCACAGGGATCCCTCTTCTCCCAAACTTTTGGCCAGCGCAAATCCCACCAGGGTCAAGACGGTTGTCACAGAGGTTCCTCCCACCACAATGGCCACCGTTTTGTGATTGGTTAGTCCCTGCCGAGCCACCACAGGATAAGCCATTAAAGTATGAGGAGAAAAAATCAGCCCCATGAGTAACAGTCCGACTCGATCAAAGCCCTGTGTCCAGCCCACCCCTAGCCCCAAGACAAAGGGGATCAGGAAGGTGACCAACCCAAATAGGATCCCGTTCTTGAGATGGGCCACCAGAGTCTGAAAATTAGTCTGTAGGCCCGCCAAAAACATGATGTAGAGCAACCCGATCTGCTCTAAAAACAGAAGTCGTGGGTCTTGAGCTCGATACAAAATCTGGGATCCATCTGGCAGGGGCAGGCTCAGAACAATGCCGATCAAGATCAAAGTGACCAATCCTGGCAACTTCAAAATCTTGGACAGGAACGGTTCGGCGGCTAAGGAGGCCAAGATCACAGCAAAGAATAAGGCATGAGGGAGTACCGACACCGTTAGTAATGAAGTGGGTTCCACGGTAGATCATCCTGTATCAAAGGGAAGTAAAGCCTATTGGGAAATGACTGGTTTGGACATAACTGGTAACAGATTGATTGTTCTACCCTTAGGGTTCGTAACCTCCAGAGTAGGAGTTGACGGGATCTAACCGTGAAGGGATCCCAGACTGGGTTGTTAGAGTGAGGCAAAGCACTTTATTAGATCTGTCGGTGCGTCTACCTTTTTGGGCTTTGGCAGGGATCCCGGTGCTATTTGGAGGGTGTGGATTCCTTCGACCTGAGCCGCCTCTGCGGCAAGATTGGAACTTAAGTCAAAATTTTGACATGAGTGAGCTGGATACGGGCAATATTGTCGAAACCTGTTTTGTGGATGCGCCCTGGGGATCCCAGAGTTGGGGGGTGGAGGCATCAAGTTTTTTGGATACGAATAATAATCAACTGGATGCCGATCGGTTTCGTGCGTATGGCAATCGTGCGTATTTGTATGGGCGAGAGACGGCAGGCAGTTGGGGGTTTGCCCGCTTTGTACAAGGGGATATCTGGGGGGGATCCAATTGTGATCAGCCGATTAGGTGGCATGTTCCTGAACCCTTGCCTGTGGCGGATTGGCAGCTCTATATCGATATGCGGGCGCTGCGGGTATCGGCTAGAGTGAGCGGTGGCAAATCGACTTGAACGCTAGACGAGCTAATCGTAACCATCCGCTCCACTGAAGTGTTAGTTAGTGTTGCACAAAAGTCATTTAAGCCAGCCAAAAGCGCGGCTCAGCTCAGCAGTGCCATTTATTGGATACCAACGACCATGAGCTAAAATCACTCGCTCTGGATTCCATGCAAGCATGGAGTCAACCAAATCTCTCAAGTGCTGTGAATGTCGCTGAAAACTGGCAGCCATATCGCGCGGCATTCGTCCATCAGGATCGCACACACCACCCAGCCTCAGTAATGGTTGTGTCCACCAAGGCATTTTGTCTAATTCAAAATTCTCAATTAAGTCAGTCAATACAAGCGTTCTACTCGCAAGATGAAAGAAAATTACTTCCCGATGATAGCCAGAGTCGGCAAGTCGCTGGTCAATTTCTGCTGCCCACTCGATCGGAGGGTCATTGCCAAGTTCACGATCAAAGCGCAACTGCATCCCCTTACTTGCGGCACGCTTGACCACTCCAGGACTAGCCCATGTAAGCGCTTTCCGAAAACGAAGCTGCCATGATGGAACCCAAGCATAATGTATCCAGTTTGGTGCAATTAAATGGCGAATGGAGCCCAGCGCAGCAACAGCCGCAGAAAGCCCTTCCTTATCAGCAATGGGTGAATGAACCCAAATATCGCCATTGCTTAATCGAAGCACTGTCATCCTGGTTGGAAAAGGAAGTCCATAAAATCTAATCCATCCTCCATCTGCAATCCAAACATTTGGCGCGATGTGTTTTAGCGTGTACAGCGGCTCATAGCCTGTCTCTTTCTCTTTAAACATGAAATGCATCTCGCTACTGAGATTGACTTCAAATTAAGCCAGTTAACGGTACCGATCACCCGGTCGCCGCGAAAGATGTTCCATTGTCAAAACGCCCGACTCGGCGACTCGGGTGCACCGGTTGGTTATCCACGTATGTGTGTGCAAAAGGAGGCTAGCGGTAGGTCGCCCGCAGTGCAGCAATAGTATCATCCATCGTCGAGTTTGCGTCAACCACAACGGGTTCACCCGTGTCGTGGGGAACAAAAAGTTGTGGTCCGGCAATCAAGGCTATGCGATGCAACACCTGTATAGCAATTTCAGGCCAGCCCTTGTGAAAATGATAAGTGCAGCGACCATCAGAACCGGTAAGTCTGACCCACATCGTCGTATATCCCTTCAGCCCGTCAATGGTGTTCCCTGTTATCTCGGCATCCCATCCGTCGTTTGTCTGGACGATCGAAACAACGTAATCATCAAACGATTGAAGTACCTCGCGAAGTTGATCGTTGGAAGCAGGCAGTCCGAATGAATCCGGTAGCGGTAGATTCTTGGATCGCAGCCACGTTGCAGCTTCTTCGTCAACTGGAATCGCGGAGTACGACGTTCCCATAGCTTGCCCGGAAGGATGAGTTTCAGTCGGATAACCGGTGATTGAAGTGATTTGAGGGATCCCTGCCCAGCCCTCGCCCCACGGACGATAACCAGAGGTGAGCCTTACGAACTCACCTGTTGTCTCCCCTGCCTAACCACTTGCAGCGAATCCAACAATCCTTGCTCTAGCTCTTGTAAGACTCGATCCACATAAATATCGGCATCCCGTTGCAATTGCAAGACCTCTTGTCGGGTCTTTTGCCGAAGTGCTTCCTGCTCCTGTTGGGTGCGGTACAGAATTTGGCTGGCACGGGTTTCCGCTTGGCGGAGGATGACAGATTCATCCAGTAATTGTTGAGCCCGACGTTCCGCCTTCGAGACAATTTCACGGGCGTAATGATTGGCCTCTTGCAAGATTTCTGCTCGTTGCTGTAATAGTCTTTCGGCTTCTTCGAGGGCAGCAGGCAGATTGAGCCGAATCTCATCCACTTGATCGAGGAGGCTGTTTTCATTCAGTAGTGAGTATGACCAAAAGACTCGCCGACCGGCCATGATCATATCTTCAAGCTGGCTCAGTCCATCCTGAACATTCATAAGCGATTCAATTGACTCTGCCCCATTGGGGGGGGGGTATTGGGGAGACAGCACAGCGAACCAGTGAGAAATCTGACTTATGGCCTACGATATCAGGATCGTGATCAGGATGGGGCAATCATGTTTTCAGATCACCGCTGACCGCAAACCTGCGAGGGCTAAGCGCAAAGATCAAGGGGCAAAAGGTGAATCGGTAGAGATCTCGCTCGGGACTCGACCCTTATGCACCCTAAAACTTAGATCTGAAAGCCCAAGCTAAAAGTTCAAACTGAAAGTTCAAGCTGAAGGTTCAAGCTGAGTCAGAGGGATCCCGGATTGTGCTGTAGCTTAAAGGATGGTCAAAAGTCCTTTGCGCTGTGGGTTGAGTTGTGGGTGTCGTTAAAAAGTTCAAAGCTTGGTTGCCGGTCTTGAGCTTGCCGGTCTGGCTCATGGTGGGAGGGCGGCTATTTTCCCAGACGGGAACGGGCTTTACGCTGTTTTATGCACCGATCTTTTTTGTGGATCAGGTGGGCTTGAGTGCCACCCAAGTGGGGTTGGGGCTGGGGGCGATGTCTCTGACGGGCATAGCAGGCCGCATTCTCAGTGGATCCCTGGTGGATGGTCAAATGGGCCGCAAACCGACCTTATTGATATCGCTGGTGTTCTCGGGCCTGGGATCCCTGATCTTGGCGGGGGCGAATGGGTTTTCTCTGTTCTTGGTGGGCAACCTGGTGGCCGGAATAGGGCTAGGGCTCTACTGGCCAGCAGCGGAAGCATTGGTGGCGGATTTGACCACTCGGGCGGAGCGCAATGAAGCCTTTGCCCTCAATCGCCTGGGGGATAACCTGGGCCTCAGCTTAGGGGTGGTCATGGCCAGTATCTGGGTGGAACTGACGGGATCCTATCGTGCCTTGTTTGTGATCGATGCCATTTCCTACGGGATTTTCTTTGTCTTAGTGCTGTTTTTGATCCGGGAGAGTCGGGCTGCTACCACCGGCGACGAGCGGACGGGCTGGGCGGGCTGGCGAGTGGCCCTCACCGACCGTAGCCTGATGGTGTTTGGCCTGGCCAATATCTTCCTGACCACCTATATCGCCCAAGTCAGCGCCGGATTACCCCTCTATTTCGACAAGTTTATTGGCCTGCCATTGCAAACCATTGGTCGCCTCTTTTTTCTGCATGGCTTGTTGATTGCGGTCATGCAGATCCCCGTGGCCCGCTTTTTGAATCGATTGCCCCGTATTCAAGGGTTGATGGTGTCGTGTGCAGCTTGGGGGATCGGGTTTGGGCTGATTTGGCTGACGGGAGTGTCCGGGGTGGAGTTCACTGGGACCGGGATCAATTGGAGCGGCATCATCGGATCTGGTGGTGCTTTGGCCCTATTGTCACTAGCGATTGTGGCCTATAACCCTGCTGCCTCCTCCTTGGTGGTGGATTTGGCCCCTATGGATCTGCGGGGTGTCTATTTTTCCCTCAATTCCCTCTGCTGGGCAGCTGGGTTTGCAGTGGGGCCGTTGGTGAGTGGGGTTGTGCTGGATCAACCGGCTCCCGTTGCCCATCAACTCTGGCTGGGTTGGTCGCTGAGTGTCGGGCTTGTGGTGGCTATCTTGGCTTACCTAGGCCGCATTTTGCCTAACACGCAGCAGGGCAGGGCTGAGGCGCCCTAGTCATCCTTGGCGAAGATCTCCCTACCAGAAGATCTCCCTACCATTGGATAG
>JBHJNR010000123.1:0-5530 GCA_050330615.1 Cyanophyceae cyanobacterium | reverse complement strand
CTCCCAGGGCATTGGCCCCCAACAGTCCCCCCACAATCGCGGTGGCTGAGCTGCCCAACCCTCGCGATAGGGGCACATTCAGATCCAGCTCGATTTCCACTGGCGGGATGGCTGCCTCCACCACCTCAAAGGCGCGGCAAAAGGCCCGATAGACCAGATTGTCTTTGCCCAAGCTGACATGGTCGGTGCCACGATAGCGGATATTGAGGCCGCTTTCCACCGCCCGGAACCGGAAGTGGTTGTGCCAGTTCAACGCCGCTCCGATACAGTCAAAGCCGGGGCCAAGATTGGCGGTGGTGGCTGGAACACTAATAGAGACCTGATCTTTCACCCTGTTCTCCTTAAAGTTACCTGGGTAGCCGCACGGGATCCCTCGCCTTGGGCTGGTCACGGTTAAGGCCACAACAGTGGGGATCCCCTCTCGACCTAAAAACACAACCCGACAGTCGCCGCCTAGGGATCCTACGGGATCAGGCCGATCCGCGTGAAGACCCAAAGGGTTAAAACAACGCTGACGGAGACCCACACCACCCGCTGCCGCCACTGGGATCCCATGAGCCCAGAACTCACTTGAGATGGCTCTTTTGGCTGCGAGGGTTTGGGTTTGCGGGGGGCAGGAGCCACGGCGGTTAGGTTCCAATCTCCCCCCGATAGGTGGCTCAGATCAGGGATTTCCACCGTCCAGTTTTGGGGCCGTCTCAGGCGGGGAGCCTCCCAAATCGAGAGCAAGTAGCGAGCCTGTTTGGCGGTTTCCATGTCTCCAGCCCGCAGTAGCGGTCGCAAAAACGTCACGGCCTCCGACGTGCGTCCCAAGGATTCAAGGCAGACTGCCCGCCAGATTTTCAGGGATCCCGATTGGGGGTGATGGGCCAGCGCCTCCAGACTCAGCTCCAGAGCTCGCCGATAGGATCCCCGTTCCAGGCAGGATTCCAGAATGCGCACGTAGTCTGCCTCAGTGGGCACGGTAGGTTCGTTCAAGGCTTTATTTGCTCAAGTCTGCAAAACACTCCCGGTTACAAACCATAGCAGGACGCCACTCCCGTCATGTCTGCCCCGGTACAGCCAGATAATCTAACAGGTTTCAGTTAGCTGACGCTGCTCCAATCTTGCTCGCTCCAGTTTTGATCTTCGACCTGGCTTTCATCGCTATCATCAGTGGCTCCCTCTGGGGATCCTGGCCCCATCACCGAGGTCAGCAAGCTGGCAGAGGGCGAGGATCCCTCAATTGCCTCAAACGTGGGATCCCGATGATGGCTATAGACCGCCTGTACCCGCGCAAAACGGTGTAACTGCTGCTTCAGCTGGCCTAGCCCCGTGCCTTCGTGGGCGGAAACAAAAAGGGCTTCTGGGTAGAGAAGCCTGACATCGTCTAGCCAATCGGGATCCAAACGGTCGATTTTGTTGAACACCATCTGCCGAGGGCCTGTTGTCAGGGGCATATCATTGAGCAGACGTTCGACCGCCTCAATCTGCCGTTCCCACTGCGGATGTGAGAGATCCACCACATGCAATAGGGCATCGGCCTCCGTCACCTCCTCCAGCGTGGCCTGAAAGGCGTTCACCAGCTGGGCGGGCAATTCGGTCAAGAAGCCGACGGTATCGGTCAACAGCACCGTGCCCCCCTGGGGCAAGACCAAGCGACGGGTGGTGGGATCCAAGGTGGCAAACAGTTGGTCGGCGGCGTAGACCTCCGATTGGGTCAGGGCATTGAGCAAGGTGGACTTGCCCGCGTTGGTATAGCCCACGATGGCAATAACCGGTAGTTCCGCCTGTTCGCGGCGGCGGCGCAAGTTTTGGCGGTGGGAGCGCACAGAGTCCACCTCTTGGCGAAGCTTGCTGATCCGCCGTTGGATGGTGCGACGTTCCATCTCCAACTGGGTTTCCCCTGGGCCACGGGTGCCGATCCCCCCCCCCAAGCGAGACATGGTTCGACCCCGGCCCGCCAATCGCGGCATCAGATAGTCCAGTTGGGCCAGCTCCACCTGCAATTTGCCCGCCCGTGTCCGCGCCCGCTGGGCAAAGATATCCAGGATCACCTCGCTCCGATCCACCACCCGTACCCCCACCTGCTGTTCGAGGGTGCGCACCTGACTGGCGGTCAGCTCTCGATCAAACACCACCATCGTCGATCCCAGATCCTGCACCAAAAGGGCCAGTTCCTGTACCTTTCCAGATCCGATCACCGATTTAGAACTAGCGCCATCTCGTCGCTGCCAGAGGGTATGCAGCACCTGCCCCCCCGCTGTTTCCACCAGACGGGCCAACTCCGTCAGCCGTTCGATCAGGTCTTCGTGGGTTTGTTCCCGATCCTGAAGGCCCACCAAGATGGTGCGATCCCCTGGGTTTTCCACCTGTCGGGCTCGATATTGTCGCCGAAACTCAGCCTCCAGACTTTGCACCAAGTCCAGCAGGTTTTGCTCAGCTGCCTCATAGACCGACAGGGACTCTGACACCTGCCAGCGGTCTTGCCCAGGATCCCCGTCGGTGGTGACTGGGATCAGGTGGGCGATATGCACAGAGTCCACATAGCCGGTGCCACCGCCCCCTTTGCGCTGCCGTCCTTGGCCTTGGTCGGACACCCCCACGGTGATCAGGGCATCCAGCCGCTGAAGCGCCATAGCAGTGAGAGCCTTTTGGCCAGGGCCATCGCTGTGGTTTTGGGTGGTAATGCAACGGATCCCACACAGGCGTTCTTCCCCCTGGCGTGGGAGCTCCAACGCGGGAATCTGGGTGTCAAAGGGGGATCCCACCCCGACTCGGATCACCTGACCCCGGCGGTTGAGATAGACACTGATGGGCTGATGGCGCAAATCTTGGCTAATGGATCCCAATCGTTCGGCAAACTCCACTGTCAACAATTGGCTTTGAGGGATCCGCTGCTGAAAGAGCCGTTGCAGTTGCTTCGTTTGAAAGGGTTTGAGCCCTTTGGCATGCAAAATATCGATAGGCGAGAGCACCAGAACTCAATGGGTATATCTAAGATAAGGGCAAGTTAGGGATCCCGATTTGGGATTAAGACTTTTTAACGTCTACTTAACGTCTGTCGAGGGGGATTCCCTCGGGGGTTATCGCCGTCATCTGCCCTACTGCGATCAGCAACAAAAAACTCCTGTTCTCACCCATCTCCATCCCCCCAATTGGGGAAATTCGGTGCAGGGGACAGGCTAAAATTACAGGCAGATCAGTCCCTAAAACTACTTCACACAAGGATCCCAATGGTTGGAGGCTTGGCCGTCATCGCCGCTTTGTTGATCGCCATCCTGATGATTATTTGGGTGGTCAAAGTCATCAAAGAAACGTTGGTGATGGGGCTGGTGATCGTGCTGATCTTGGCAGTGCTTTTCTTCGCTTTCAGTATCACGCCAGACCATGTCATGGAAGAGTTCTTTCGATTGCCTCAGCACATTGCTGAGTTCATCCGCTCTTTGCGTAATGCCGGGGACTGACAGCCCTCCCCTTGATGGGGGCCTGATGGCTGAATCTTGGCCAAGAGCTGCCACCATCTCTCGGGATCCCTGGGCTATCTATGGGCTAGATAACATGATAGAAAAAGAAAGCTGTGCCTGAGCCCAACCGATGCTAGACCTGACCGGAAAAAGAGCCCTAGTCACCGGGATCGCCAATGAACGCTCGATTGCTTGGGGGATTGCCCAACAATTGCACAAGGCTGGGGCTAGCTTGGGGGTTACCTATCTGCCGGACGAAAAAGGCCGATTCAAAAGCAAAGTGGAGTCTCTGACAGAGCCGCTGCACCCAGATTTCTTACTGCCTTGCGATGTACAGCAGGATCAACAGATTGCCGATCTGTTTCAGTCGGTTCAGTCCCACTGGGATCAAATCGATATCCTGGTGCATTGCCTTGCCTTCGTCAAAAAAGAGGAGTTGTCGGGCGATTTCACCGCCATCTCGCGGGAGGGATTCTCGCTGGCGATGGATGTCAGCACTTACTCTCTCATCGCCCTCTGCCGGGAGGCCAAGCCTTTGCTCAAGGAGGGCAGCAGCGTCATTACCCTCAGCTATTTGGGGGGGGTGCGAGTGGTGCCCAACTACAACATGGCCGCCGTCACCAAGGCTGGATTAGAAACCTGTGTCCGCTACTTAGCCGCCGAGTTCGGCCCCGCAGGGATCCGGGTCAATGGTATCTCGGCTGGGCCGCTGCGGACATTGGCCTCGTCTGCCATCTCAGACTTTCATTCCATGCTGCGCGCCGTCGAAGAGAAGGCCCCCCTGCGTCGCAATATCGATCAGCTAGAAGTGGGCAGTACAGCGGCCTTTTTGGGCAGCGATTTGTCGAGCGGCATCACAGGCCAGATCCTCTATGTGGATAGCGGGTACAGCATTCTAGGAATCTAGTGCATGGCAGCTAGCAGCCCCTCATAACAGGCATCCTCTAGTAGGCATAAGGATTGATGGGGGGATCGATGGGGGTCACCGATTCAGCCCGAATGGCCAACCGCCGGGATCCCCCTCGTTCATCCAAGATCATGGTGCCACTGACCGCCAGCCACCGATCTGCTTCTAGGCTTGTGGCCTCTGGCCAAATCACGGGCAATCCAACCGGATAGGCATCGGCGGCACAACAACTGATCAAAAAGCGGGCCAGCCAGAAAACCCCTTCGCTGGATACATCCTCGCCGGATCCTTCTGGGTTTGCCGCCACCAGATCATCGTGGGGAATGACAAACCCATCCACATTGACCTCTTGGTCGATGTAATTGGCTGGATCCGGGTAGACATCGAGAGTCCGGATCCAGTCGATCAACCCTCGGGATCCGGGATCGACGCGGGGCTGAAAGGCTTCGGGAGACTCGCGGGCCAAGCTGAGGTTTTGCTCTACCCCCCGATTGAGGGCCGTCTGGCTAGAGAGGGGACGCGGCACCACGATAAAGCCCAGCAAGGCCGCCACCAGGAGTATCCCGGCCCCCACCCGAGGAGGCAGTAGAGATTGATGAGACTGGCTGCTGATAGAACTCCTCGCCAGAATCCGCATCAACTGGATCCCGCCTAATGCCAATAGCAAACAACCGCTCAAGGTGGCTAGCCAGAGATAATTTTCGTGGATCAGCAAGGTCAGCTCCTGCCGGATCCGAAGACGAAGCAACATTCCCCCCACCAGTGCCAAGGCCAATGCCTCCCACCAGTCGCTCTGCCCCAGCCGGGATCCCTGACTGTTCGCAGCAGGTGGTGGAGAAATCGGGGAAAGTTGGGATCCTTTCATTGGCGGAACTCACTATCGGCGTTCTCTACCCTAAGCCATCTTTTGCCTCATGGGGCTCTTGCCGGGGCCGGATCCCGAAAGTGTTGGCAAAGGTGCCATCGGAAATGGAGGGGAGGGCAGCAAAGGGAATCGCGGTGGTTTTGGGTTTCTGCCAGACTAGGCTTAGTTTACAGACTTAGTTTGTTAAAGCTATGGGGCACATCGAATAATAGGAAGGAAACTTGAGACTTGCAGAGGTCAATGCTGGCTTAGGCAAAAAATATCAGCCTGCACAGGTCAGACTGATTATCGTAGCTATAGATAGTGGTGCTA
>JBHJNR010000122.1:0-2563 GCA_050330615.1 Cyanophyceae cyanobacterium | reverse complement strand
CGGTCAAGATAGGCAACACTGTAGTACTCTCGGCCTGTGGTTTTGGGGGGAGGCTGATGGAGATAGGGATCCCGCAGCAGCTCCATCAGGATATCTGCAACCAGATTGCCCTGGGAGGCCAGTCTTCCTCCGGCATCGTAGGTCTGGGATCCCTGAGTCAAGCGGCTGACGGCACCATCGATCAAGACATTGCCAGGGCCAGTGTCGAAAGCAAAGGGGGATGTGTTGTCCAAGGATGAGGGCAAATAGGTGAGGTTGCCGATGCCGCCAATATTCTGAGCCACACGAGGATGAATGGGATCCCTCAGCAATAGGGCATCCACATAAGATACCAACGGGGCTCCCTGTCCACCTGCCGCCATATCACGCGCCCGAAAATTATTCACCACCGGGATCCCTGTGGTCTGGGCGATCACCGCCGCCTCCCCCAGTTGCAAGGTTGAGGCATCGGCTCCTGTGGGGATATGCCAGATCGTTTGGCCGTGGCTACCGATTAGATCCACCTGCTGTAAAGTGAGACCAGCCGATTGGATGACCTGAAGAGCAGCCTCCGCAAAAGCTCGGCCCAGAGCGACATTGAGCCGACACAGATCTTGGGCATTGCCAGATTGGAGGCTAAACACTGACAGCAATTCAGCCCGCAATATCGGGGTATAGGGGCAGGTGCAAAAATCGAGAATCCTCCAGCTCAATCCACTGGGATCCCCGTCGATCTCTACCACCGCTGCATCAATGCCATCGATGGATGTGCCCGAAATTAAGCCCACCACAATCATGCGGGATCCTGAGAAAGGGAAGGATTTGATTTTACCTAACCCTTAGCTCTCTGGGGTTGTGTCATTCGGCTCGACTTGCTGATCCAGCTGCATTTTGAGGTCCCCAAGACTGGCGAGGTTCTGGGGCCGATAGCCGGGATCCCTCTGCCAGCGTTGTTTTGTGCTGGAGTGTAAGTCGTCCATCGTCAGAGGTTGGTTTTGGGCCAGATCTTGATAGGGATCCCGACAGCGTTGTCGAGCCAACCGGAAAACACCTTGGGGCTGGGCGGGGAAAGGGCAAAGGGGATCCCCTGCCTCTCCTGTCTCTGGCAAATCTTTAAAGGTTAGCCCTAGGGATCCCACCTGCTCCATCATCCAGCGCAAAGCCCCCTGAGCCAAGGGCTGAGTCTCGGCAGTGCCGCCACCCACACAGCCATGATTGCCCGGAAACCAGAACTGCTTCACTTGGCTGGGATCCAGGTGGGTGCTGGGTTCCATCGGGGTGATGTCAAATACCTGCAGTCGTTCATCCACCGCAACCGCATGAAAACCCTGCTCAATGTAGCGGTTCAGCTCGGTGTCATGAAATCGATATTTACGGTTGATCCAAGCGTTTAGCCCCCCCAACCAACCGCTCAGATTAGGGATCCCCAAGGATCCGACCGTGTCCCAGCAGCCCAACCCCTTAATGGGCAGCTGCGTGGATCCCTGGGGGTTTAGCTCCTGATCTGTGGGGAGCAGAGCCTCTGGCAAACTCGACCAAGGGACTCGATGCCCCCAGGCTGCCCGAAACTCTTGAGCCAGGTAACCACTGGGCTTATCTTGGCGATTCCGATAGAGTTGGTAGGCCTCAGTTCCTTTGTGGATAAACTCGCGCCGCAGCAACCCAGAGCAGTAGATCATGCCCGCCAAACTGCGGACGGTGTAAGCTCCCCGGCTGAATCCAAGTAGGTAGATGTGATCCCCTGGCTCATAATTAGCGCAGAGAAACTGATAGGCCGTTTGGATACTGTCATCAATGCCGTGGCCAAAGGCCCCCCCCTTGAGCCGAGCCAGCGGATTGCCGTGGCTACCAATGCCCTCGCTGTAATGCAGCACCTGATGGACTCCTGTGGGATCGACCCGTTGAATCATTGCCGCCAGTGTTGCCACATTGGTGCGAGAGGTATTTCCCAGTCCCTGCCAGGTTCCATCACAGCAAACGATCAGTCGTTTCATAAACGCTCCTGATAAGTTTGGGGCATGACCAAAGATCTCTACAGGCTCAATTCAAACTCAGCCAAAACAGGCAAGAGCCGTGGGGGAAAAGATCGCTTGAAATCGCTGGGGTCAGGCTAACTATTCATCAGATTAGCAAGTTTTTCACGAATACAGTCCCATCGAAAAAACAGTAAGCGAGAAGGATCCCCAGCCTTTGTCCCAGAGTGGGAGAGGGACTGGGGATACGAGATCGATCAGGCTGATCAATCAGAAAAGAGTTATAGAGTCAATAACGAAGGACAAACGCCCTCTGAGCCTTGGAAATGGGATACAACCCCCGTCCTTCTAGGACGGCTTTTCTTCTTGTAGCCTATCAATCCAGTCCTCTATCATCTGCGTCATAGTTTTCCGCTTGGACGCTGCAACACGGCGCAGTTTTTCCAGCCTGTCAGAGTCAACGCGAATACTTAATCTGTCTCTGGCCATGGCTAGTATTTGGCTATCCAGTAATGCTAGAATACTAGCATGAAAGCACGTTTCAACTATCGACTCTACCCTCATCCTGGTCAGGCTCACAGCTTGGCTCGGGCTTTTGGTTGTGCCCGTGT
>JBHJNR010000121.1:0-10617 GCA_050330615.1 Cyanophyceae cyanobacterium | reverse complement strand
ACCCCCGCCGCCGCCGCCATCAAAGCCCCGATCCCCCATGTCCACATGACAATTCCTTCTGTGTCGATGCCCGTCACCCTAGCCAGGTCAAGGTTATCGGCCATCGCCCGCATCCCCTTGCCCACCCGCGTATTTTGCAGAAAAAAATGCAGCGCCAACACCAGCAGCACCGCCCCCGCCATGATCAGGATCTGATCTTGCCGCAGCCGCAAGCCCCAAAACCGCATCGGCAGCTGGATCCCCGTTCGATAGACCTGATTATTGGATCCCCAGATGAGTTGGACGGCACTGCGCAGGATGAGGGCTGTGCCAAAGCTGGAGATCAGCAGAATGACCGGAGCCTGCCGCCGTATGCGTCTGTAGACCAGCTGGTCAAAAGCCAGAGCCACCAAGATGGTGCCCCCAATCGCCATCACCAGGCTGAGCCCCATCGGCCAACCCAAGCTCACAAAGGTGAAGGCAAAATAGGCCCCCACCGTCATCAGATCGCCGTGGGCAAAATTGGCAAACCGGAGGATGCCAAAGGTGAGGGAGACCCCAATAGCTCCGAGGGCATAGATGCTGCCAAGCACGATGCCATACAGCCCCAGCTGAAGAAAGTCAGTCACAATTTAAGAGGGCCAACAAACGTTCTATTTACTGTATCTGGTTGATTCTTGATGCAGGGCTGATTGGGTCAAGCTGCTGGGTCAACCAGTCCCTGATCCTCAATAAACTGTCGGAGCTAACCTCGTGGCCCATCTCATACTCGCTGTAGCTCAGATCGACGGGCAACTGCTGGAGCTGACGGCAAATTTCGCGTCCCTCTGCGATGGAAAGCACTTGGTCTTGGGTGCCATGCACCACCAACAGCGGCAACCCCTCCAGCTCAGCACAGAGATCCACCTCTAAGCCCGTGGGCCAGCGACCACTCATGATCACGGCCCCTTGGACAGAGTGGGGAAAGCGCAAGGTCAATAAAAGGCTCATCATCGCCCCTTGACTAAAGCCCATCACGGAGAGAGGGGAAAGGGCCAGCTGGGGATCCGATTGTCGGATGCCATCGACAAACTGCCGCAACAACTCCAAGCTTTCTAGAGCCTGCTGGGGATCCCCGGTCACCCCCGTTTCCGTCCAGGTCAGGTCAAACCAGCTAAATCCGCCAGCTTGATAGGGTCGAGGAGCCCGCAGGCTGACCACATAGAAGCGGGGATCCAGATAGCTGGCCAACTCCAGCAGATCCTCCTCATGGCTACCCACCCCATGCAACATCAACAGGATGGGCGGGGATCCCTCTGCCTTCTGGGGTTTTCCTGTTGTCTGGGGTTTTCGGGTGCGGTAAATGAGGGGCAGCATTGCTCAGGTGGGATCCTGAGTTAGGGCGGCAACCATCACAGGCTCACTCTTGGGGGAGACCTCAGCCGTTACTGCTGCCGGGAAGCCCAAGAAGGGACTATTTTGCACCGACTGAGTGCTGATACTAAACAGGGGATTGGAGAGGATGCCAGCCACAATTGTGGCCACCACCGTCACGATCATCCCCAATTGCAACGAGCGCATCCCCGGTAGCGACCAACTGGTTTCGGGATAGTTTTCCACCGACACCGACATCTCGGCAGGCTCCTTCACCACCATCGCCTTCACCACCCGCACGTAGTAGTAGATGGAGATGACGCTGGTGACCAAACCCACAAAGACCAGGGTGTAAGCACCCGCTTGCCAACCCGCCCAGAACAAATAGAGCTTGCCAAAGAAGCCGGCCAAGGGGGGTAGTCCTCCCAGCGATAACAAGCACATGCTGAGGCAGAAAGTGAGGAAGGGATCCTTTTGGTAGAGGCCGCTATATTCGGTGATCTCATCGGTGCCGGTCTTGAGACTAAACAGGGTGACGCACAGGAAAGCCCCCAGGTTCATGGCCAGATAGACCAGCAGATAGAAGATCAAGCTGGCATAGCCCGCCTCGGTGCCCACCACCAATCCGATCATGACAAAGCCCGCCTGCCCAATCGAGGAATAGGCCAGCATCCGCTTCATGCGAGTCTGGGCGATGGCCACCACATTACCCAACACCATGCTCAAGATCGCCAGTGTGGTGAACACCGTCTCCCACTGCTCGGTCATAGCCGGAAACACCGTCGTCAAAAACCGTAACGCCAGCGCGAAGCCTGCCGCCTTGGATCCCACCGACAGAAAGGCCACCACCGGGGTCGGGGATCCCTCGTACACATCCGGCGTCCACTGGTGAAAGGGCACCGCCGCCAACTTGAAGCAGATCCCGGCAATACAGAGCACCAGAGCCAAGATGCCAGCTAACTTAGCATCCACCAGATAGGGGGCAATTGCCGCCATCTGGGTCTCACCTCCTGAGAGGCCATACAGCAGGGACATGCCATACAAAAAGATTGCCGTGCTACTGGCCCCAATCAACAAATACTTCAGCGCCGCTTCGGAGGAACGGGGATCCCGTTTCATGTAGCCCGCCATTAGATAGCTGGCGATGCCCAAGGTCTCCAAGGCCACAAACAACATGACCAGATCGGTGGCCCCTGACAGGAACATTCCTCCTACCGTTGCCGTTAACAGCAACACATAAAACTCAGGAGAGGCACTGCCCGCTTTGGACAAATACCGCTCCGACATCAGCACTGTCAGCAGCGCACTCAAGATGACAATGCCGCGAAACAGAATGCTGATGGGATCGGCGGTGAAGCTACCCAAAAACGATTCCATGTCGGGGTGCTGCCACTGCAACACCAGGGTGACTAACCCTCCGATTAGGCCGCTGACTGCCAAGATAGGTAGAACCTTGCGGACAGACTGATCTGCCACCAAGTCCACCACCAAGAGCAGCAAAAGGGTGAGGGTTACCACCACCTCTGGCACAATTGCCCCGGCATTGAGGCTCAGACTCGCATCAAAAAGTTCCATAGGGATCCCGTTAGGCCGTCAAACGTGCAAGCGTTTTGGGTGCGTCTTGGTCAAGCATTGCCATGCACAGAAATGGTCATATACACAGACATTGCCATACATTTGGGTCAAATGTTGCCAATCATGAAGGCACCACTCTACAGAATACAGCCACTTGCCCAACCATTGGGATCCCAACGGGGGAGTTTGGGCCCTTATAAAAAAAAGCCCCCCGGCATGGAGGGCTCTCTGACAACTAAAGCTGCTAGCTCCTACTGAGACCAGCTTGATCGAAACAAGGGGGCGCGCCTAGATCAGCCTTCAACAATGATCTTGCCTACCATGCCAGCCCCACGGTGAGGGGTGCAGAAGTAGCTGTACTCGCCGACGGGCAATTCTTCAAAAGAGCTGGACACCACTTCGTTAGGGCGGGTCAGCAATTTCTTGTGGGACAGCTTAGCCGCCAGGGCCGCATCTCCACTGGGAACCTTGTCAAACACAATATTGTGGGGGAAAACCTTGTTGTTGAGCCACTCAACGGTATCCCCTTGGTGAATGGTCACAACGGCAGGTTCAAACTTGAGCTGACCGCTATCAGCACCCATTTTGACGGTCACGGTCGCGGCAGACGCAGATTGCAGAGCCAAAAACAGGGATCCGACGACTGCAACAAGGCCGAGCAGCAAAACTTTCTTCAGGCTCTTTACCAACATTTTCATTAAAATTTCTCCACAAGATCGAGACTCTTTCTAACAATTTACACTATCTCTTCCTTCTTGCTCCTGATTCTCAGCCCGCCTTGAGGCTCCTCTTGGCAGCCAGTTCACGGCAGGGGTGTTTTAAGCAAGAGGGTATGGGCTGGAGAACATAGGGATCCCAAAGAGGGATCCCAGAGATCGGCCAGATCCCCGCAGTGGTCAACCTGCAGTTGAGCCCCAGGATCTACACATATCGTCATATCTTGCGACCCCAGACTGAGCGAATCTAAGGTCTCGATCGCATCTGTTTTACTGCGCCAGCATTTCGGGGCTTTCGAGATGATCGGGGCTTTCGAGATGCTTGGGAGTGAAGCCTCCCTAGAAAAACCGACATTAGTTGGACACAGGCCAGAGGGGCTGGGATCCGGTTCAGGTTTACATCCTGTCATGTTCAGAATCCGAAAACACACTCCATGCTACAAGTAAGGAGATTTAGGGAAGTCTCTTTGACGGTCTCTATGAATTACTAATCTCTTTTTTTGTCTCTTGCACTTTGCATTGCCCAACCCCTTTGAATTGCCATTTGAATCGCCATGACCATTTTTGTGGGTAACTTGAATTACAAAGCCACCGCAGAAGAGCTACAAGCCTTCTTTTCTGAGCGGTGGACAGTCAAATCGGTCGCCATCCCGACGGATCGAGAGACGGGCCTGACAAGGGGGTTTGCGTTTGTCGACCTCAACTCAGATGGTGAGGAAGTGGAAGCGATCACAGCCGCCAATGGGTCGGATTTTATGGGGCGACCTCTGCGGCTTGATCAGGCCAAACCTCGCTAGTAGGATCCCCCCAATCCTCTACCCAAATCCAACTTTCCCCCTTAGTTTTCCTGGTATGCCACCAGTCACACACTGTCAAGTTCTTAACTAAGTTCTTAATAGTGTGTCCCTCAATTACCCCCTATCCCTAGAAATAGTTCGGGGGATAGTTTGGGTCTATGGCTCAGAGTGTTGCAGCTAAAAAAGTCCTCAAAACCTAGATCCTTGTACCTTTGTCTTTAAGCCAGTCCTTTCCGCAGGATCCCTTGGGTGAAGATCACGGACACCACCACAAACCCGGCCAATAAACCCAAGGCGGATCCCAGGGTCAAATCCCCATAGGGAGCAGCCAGCACCACATCGGTCAAGGCCCAATCGGCATGGGCGTAGATATAGCGAATGGGTTCGATCGCATGGGTGAGAGGGTTACAACTGGCCACCCACTGCAACCACATCGGCATAAAGCTAAGGGGAGCCAGAGCCGTGCTGGAGAAGATCAGCGGCAAATTGACCAGAAAAATGAAGGCCAAGAGCTGCTGATGTCCTGGCATCCCAAAGGCTAAGCCCAAGCTCAGGGCAGTGAACCCCAGCACCAAAAGGCTGACAATCACCGCCACAATCCCCAAGCCCGCCCAATCTGGGATCCCGGCCCCTAGTCCGTAAGAGGCAGCAATAATTACCGCCGTCTGAACCAGCGCCAGAGTGACGATATAGATAGCAGAAGCCAAGACAATAGAAAAGCGGGAGGTGAGGGGAGCCACCAGCAGCCGATTGAGAAAGCCAAACTCACGGTCAAAGATGACGGGCACCCCGGAGTTGAGCGCCCCCCCAAAAGCCGTGAAGACGATGATGCCCGCTCCCAAAAACTGAGTGTAATCTTGGCCCGCCCCAAAGATGCCTGCCGGAGCCTTTTCGAACAGAGCCCCAAAGAGCAGGAGCCATAACAGCGGCTGAATGATGCCCACTAGCAACGTGGTGGGGCGACGCCGGAGCTGAATAAACCAACGGCGAGTTAGGGCAAAAGTCTCCTGCCAAAATTCAGGGGAGAAAATCCCCGGCAGGGATCCCTCACTGAAGTCTTGTGGGCTGAAGTCGGGGGTAACAACTGGGGGTGAGTCGGAAGCAGTGCTGGTCATGGGGTGAGAGTCCAAAACAAAGATTGATTAAGAGAGACCTGCCTGAGGAGTTGAATGCAACGTTATTTTTGAGACATTATTTTTTCTTTTTGGGGCCAGCCTCAGCCGCTGCTAATTCTGCATCCATCAGGGTTTGGCCGGTAGCAACCAAATAGACATCATCCAAGCTGGGTCGCGATTGGGCGATGCTAAAAATCGGTAGATGTGCCGCCATCAAAGCGGCCCGCACCTGCGGAAGCACTTCTGCCTCGGATCCCTCTACTACAACATTGAGGGCATTGCCTTGGGCACTGTTGATGACCACCGACCGGGCAAAGGGCAAGTCTGAGAGCAGATGGGATCCCTTTTCGGCTAGTTCGCGGTCAGTGAATTCCTCTAGCCGCACCGTCAAACGTTCTCCTCCCACCCGGTCTTTGAGCTCAGCCGGGGATCCCTCGGCAATGACACGGCCCTTGTCGATGATGGCCAGCCGATCCGCCAGCATGTCGATCTCTTCTAGATAGTGGCTGGTCAGCAATACCGTCAGCCCCAGACTTTTGAGCTGCCGCATGAAGTCCCAAATGGCCAGACGGCTCTGGATGTCGAGTCCAGCGGTGGGCTCATCCAACACCAAAACTTGGGGTTGATGCAACAGCCCTGCCGCCAGATCCAGGCGTTTGAGTAGACCGCCAGAATAGGTGCCGGTGCGTTCGTCCGCCCGATCCTCAAGGTCTAAAAGGTGGAGAACTGAACGGATCCGCTCCTGAGCCAGCGATCGGGGCATGTGGTAGATCGCCGCCTGCAATTCCAGCAATTCTCGCCCCGTCAAGACTTTGTCGGGAGCCACCTCTTGGGCCACATAGCCCAACTTTTGCCGGGCAGCGCGCGGGGACTTGATCACTGAGACGCCACAAATATCCAATTCCCCAGCATCTGGCCGTTGCAGAGTGCAGAGACAGCGCAGGGTGGTGGTTTTGCCCGCCCCATTGGGCCCCAACAGACCAAAAATCTGCCCAGCCTCCACCTCGAAGGAAATATCTTCCACCGCCATAGCAGAGCCGTAGCGTTTGTGCAGGTGTCGAACGGAGATAGCAGCGGTCATAAAATCGGGATCCCTCTCTAGGGCAAGTGGCGGAGCTATGAAACGACAGGGTTCTCCACATAGCTTAACAAAATACCTTTCCCGACTTGAGGCGGATCCCAGTCGATGGTCTCTTTTCAATAAAATGTTTTGCTACTCTTGGCTTGAGTCAAAGCCCTAGTAGCCCAAGTGCTGAGCCATTGGCCCGCTGCTCACTCGAGGTCTTACCCTCGCTGAATGCCATGATCCTACGCAGGAGTCAGCCATGATTAGTTGCAAACGCTGGCTTATTGCAGGGGTGGGTGGGATTTGCCTCTGGTGTGGGATCCCGATGGTGGCGGTTCGGGCCGCAGAAAAATTCAGCGTGTTTTATCCTCCATTTTTGGAGGTCTCTATCTCGGTGCAGGCTCTAGAAATCTTTGCTGAGAGTGGGGAGATCACCGGAGAGTTGGGCTTCTATGCTCGGTTTTTTTCGCCGGAAGATCTGGCGAGTGCGCGGCAAGTCCTCAACCGACAGTTTGATATCAGCCATGTGGCCTTGAGTCAGTTCACCTATTCCCCCATTGGCGATCGACTGGTGCGCAATCTTAGTCGGGTGCTGCTCAATGGGGACGAAGAAGCCCATGTGCGGGCGCTGCGGGGAGCCTTGGTGGTGGCGGCTGCCGAACCTGAGGGGCTGAGCGTGCTGGGGTTCCTACGGCGGATTCCATTCGAGCGGGTGCGGGTAGATCTGGATCTGAGCATTCAGGCGGTCAATGCGGCCATTGAGATCCTGAGTGACACGGAGACCGCCATCGCCCAAGTCCAAGCCCAGAGCTTAGCCACAGAGAGTGCTAGTGATGCCGCTGGAGGGGAACAACTGCTGGCCCTGCGCTCAGCTGGGGGGTTTCAGGTGCAACAGCAGCAGATCAGCTTCTTTCATCCCCAGCGAGGGATCCCAGTGGTGGCAGATGTCTATGTGCCCCAAGGACTTCTCCCTCAGCCCCAAGATCTGCTTCTGCCAGACTTAGGAGAGACCTCCGGTTCGCCCGTGGTGGTGATCTCCCATGGCATTGCCTCTAACCGAGAAACGTTTGCTTATCTAGCTCAGCATTTGGCCTCTCATGGCTTTGGGGTGGGGGTACTGGAGCATCCCGGCACTGATTCGGCTCGCTTAAGCCAGTTTTTGGCAGGGTTTGACCAACTCCCTGGCACCGAAGAGTGGCTGCATCGGCCTCAAGATATCTCGCACTTATTGGATGCAATGGCGGCAGATCCCCAACTCAGCCCGATGTTGGATCTGGATCGAGTCGGGTTGATAGGGCAGTCCTTGGGGGGATACACCGTCCTGGCGGCAGCAGGAGCCGTGATCAATCGCCCCACTCTGCTGGAGCAGTGTTCTGTCGAGGGAGAGTTGTCCTTTAATCTATCGCTGCTGCTGCAATGTCGAGCCACAGAACTGCTAGCCAGCCCGGAGGGGATGATCCTCCGGGATCCCCGTGTAAGGGGGGTGTTGGCCATTAATCCCATCAGCAGTACCCTGTTTGGACAGACTGGACTGGCCCAGATCGAGATCCCGACAATGCTGATCGCCAGTGGTGATGATTTTTTTGCGCCCCCATTGACGGAGCAGATCCGCCCCTTTGGGTGGTTGACCACCGAGCAGCGGTATTTGGTCTTGGTGGAACGGGGCACCCACTTTTCATTTTTGGGCGGGCGGGGCCAGGGAGTGTTGCCCGTGCCGCCGCTGCTGGTGGGGCCAGATCCCATTCTGGCCTTTCCCCAATTACAAGCTCTCAGCCTCGCCTTTTTGCGGGCGACGGTGCAAGAAAGGGAAGACTATGGTAGATTGCTCAACCCCAGAGCGGTGGCAGAGCTAAATGCCGAGAGCCTACGACTTTCCCTCGTTCGTGAAGATGTTTTAGCTGATGTGTTAGATGAAGGGTTATGAGTGGGATTTTTAAGCAAGGGATCCTGTCTAGTTGACTTTGCATTAATGACCTGTCGCCATCCTGTCTAAGCTGTTTGCATCTTGCCCCGAGAGCCATGCCTGCTGCGCCTCATCCCGCTAACGAATTAGAGCGACTTGCAGCCCTGGCTGAGTATCAGATCATGGATACTCCTCCAGAGCAAAGTTGGGATGAGCTGGTGCAACTCGCCGCCAAGATTTTTAATGTGCCAACGGTTTGGGTGGGTCTCATTGATAGCAATCGTCAATGGTTTAAAGCCAAAGTGGGGATTGATGCCAAGGAGGTGCCCAGAGAGCTAACGTTTTGCAGCTATGCGATCCTCAATCCCGATCAGCCCCTGATCGTGCCGGATGCCACGCAAGATGAGCGGTTTGCTGATAACCCTTTTGTGGTGGGGGAGGCTCACTTTCGCTTTTATGCCGGGATCCCGTTGCTGGCGCCAGATCACCATTGTCTGGGCACCTTTTGTGTTATCGATACCGAACCTCGGCAGGTGACGATGGAGGAGATTGAGCAGCTCCAATCCCTCGCCCATCAGGTGAGCACCCAACTGGAACTGCGGCGTCAACATCTTAAAGAGGCTTCTCTACTAGGATCCCTGGTGCCGACTGGGGAGGATGCCGCCAGCCATCGTCGCCGGATTCGCCGCTTGGGGATAGGGGTGGCGGTGGGAGCCAGCTTGATGGTAGGAGTGGGAGGACTGTTGGTGGGATCGCTCCATCACATGACCCAAACCAGTCAGCAGCTCACCACCACCCTAGAATCCCCCGATCCAGAGTCATCCCTGCCGCAGTTACAACGAGCCCTCCCAGCCCTTAATCGCACGATGGCCATACTGGGGCGGGGGCTGCTGTTGACCCAAGGAATCAACCTAGCAGTGATGTTGATAGTGGTGGGTTGGGCCATCAAGGTGCTCCGCCAGCAGCACACTGTGGAAGTCGACCTGCGCCAAGATCGAGACTTCACCACTTCCTTGATCAACTCGGCAGGCACCCTGGTCTGGGTCATGGATCCAGAGGGCAAGATCATTCGGTTTAATATCACCTGCGAGCGCCTGCTGGGCTATGGAATGGGAGAGGTCCTAGGCCGATTTATCTACGATCTCAACATCTTTTCTCCCCAGAGTTGGACCACCTTTCAAGATTTTTTGAGTGAGATCCATACCTCCCAAAGGGTGCTGCCTCAGATGGATCTCTATTGCCGCCATCGCCAAGGCCCAGTCCGGCTGGTGAGGTTTTACAATTCGGCCATCTATGGCAGTGATGGTAAGGCTGAATACATCACCTGTATGGGTATCGATATCACCCAACAAAAACAAGCCCAAAAGGCCCTGTCGGATAGCGAGGAACGCTATCGAGACTTATTTGAGGGTGCCCATGACTTGATCCAGAGTGTAAGTCCAGATGGGCGATTTCTCTTTGTCAACCCAGCCTGGTTGCAGCGACTGGGTTATCAGCCAGACCAGGTGAAAAGTCTCAGGCTCCATGACGTGGTGCATCCCAAGTTTCGGCCCGCCTGGAACACCATGATCTTGCAGGCCACTGTCGGGGATCCGATCAACCAGATTGAGTCGCTGTTTATGACCCAACAGGGGGGCCTTGTGGCAGTGGAGGGCAGCCTCAGCATTCGCAAAGAGCACGGCCAGGTGCATTCTATTCGGGGCATCTTTCGAGATGTCACCCGTAGTAAGCAAGCGGAAGATGCTATTCGTCGCCAGAGCCAGCGCAACAGACTATTTTCGGAAATCTCTCTCAGGATTCGGCGGTCATTGCAGATCAAAAAGATTTTGCAGACCACCGTTGATGAGGTCTGTGGCATCTTGGCCGCTGATCGGGTCTTGATCTACCAGTTTCAGCCTGACCGATCGGGCCTTGTGGTGGTGGAAGCGCTGCAAAACGAGCAGTGGAAGGCACTACAAGGCACCATTCTTCGGGATCCCTGTTTTGAGCAGGACTACTATGATCGCTACAGCCAGGGGCGGACGCTGGCCATCGACGATATTGAGGCCGGCCAGTTATCAACCTGTTACATCCAATCGTTGCAACAGTGGCAGGTGAAGGCGACGCTGGTCAT
>JBHJNR010000120.1:0-10946 GCA_050330615.1 Cyanophyceae cyanobacterium | reverse complement strand
CCGATTTTCAACTTTGCCCATTACGGTCTAGTCGGGGATCTTTATCAGGTGGTACCCGAGCTGATCAAACAGTTGCAAGGGATCCAATCCTCTGGGGAAGTGGCAACAGGTACGTTGACCGCCGAGTTGGTCGCTGCCCTCTAAGTCAGTGGTGAGTGATAGCAGAATTGAATCTTCAGGGAGTTCCATCCATGTCCCAAGCCAACAACACCAGCACCAACAATTTGAGCCCATCCGATCTAATCAAATACGACCTGCTGTTGGTCGGGGGCAGTTCTTCTAATTTGATCTTGGCTCACCGATTGCTAGATTTGGCGGCTCAAAGTGGACTGAAGTTATCAATCGCTATTCTCGAAAAAGCACCCCAATTTGGCGGACACATTGTCAGTGGAGCCATCACCAATCCTCAGGTGATCGCCAAACTGTTTCCCGATTACGAGACCAATGGCTTTCCGATGGAAGGCAAAGTCACCGAAAATCACCTCAGTGTTCTGGGATCCCTGCAAAAGTGGGACTTACCGGATCCGGTTATCCCCAAAGGCTTTCGCAAAGAGGGTTACGTCATTCTCTCCCTCAGCCATGTGATTCGCTGGCTGGCGGATCAACTGGTGGAAAAAGCCAAAGGGATCCCAAGTGTGGTGCTGGATCTCTTTCCGGGCTTCGCCGCCCATGAGATCCTCTACAGCGGTGATCGGGTGATCGGCACTCGCGTCACGGATATGGGATCCGAGGCAGAGGACGTCATCTATGCGGATATGACCTGTTTTGGTGATAAAGGCTTCATCTCCAAAGACTTAGTGGAGAAGTTTAACCTGCGCCCCAATCCCCAACTGTGGTCAGTTGGGGTGAAAGAGGTTTGGCAGATCCCCACCGACCATCAGGGTCAGGTCTGGCACACCCTCGGCTATCCGGTCTTGGATGGCACCTTCAGCGGGGGCTTTGTCTATGGACTAAAAGATAATCGCCTCTCGGTGGGGCTGATCTTGGGGCTAGACAGTGCCAATCCCAACCTCAATCCTCAGCAACGGCTGCAAGACTTTAAGGCCCATCCCTGGATTCAGGAGCTGCTCAAGGGCGGCAAAATGCTTAAGTATGGGGCAGCCGTGATCCCAGAAGGAGGGTACTACAGCCTGCCGACTCAGTTTGGGGTCTCCGGTGCGATTTTGCTGGGGGATGCGCTGGGGGTGCTGGATGTGGGCAGTTTGGCGGGAGTCGATAAGGCGATGGAGACGGGCTACATTGCTGCCGATCTGCTGCATGATGCCTTTACCACAGGGGATCTAGAAATTGAACCCGCCTATCGCCGAGCGGTGATGGAGGGCTTTGTGGGGCAGGATCTCTACAGCAGCCGCTACTTCCGAGAAGCCTTCTTGGAGAACTCTCGCCTCTTAGAAGACTATCTCCCCACCATCTGTGGCGAAGTCGACAAAGGGCATCCCTGGCTGGGCAGCGTCAAATATGGTTTGGCTAGTCCCCTGCGGCGGTCGATGGATCTGATCCGGGCTCTCTCGATGCTGACGGGTCGAGTGGGATCCCAGACCCCTGTCCCCACCTATGCTCCCTGTCATGATGGCATTGAGCCAGAGTTTGAGGCCCGCCATGCCGCCAATCCAGAACAGACACGGCAGACCAGCAGCTTTTATAGTCGGCCTGATGCGGTGTTCTATGCCAGCCCCCGCTATCACGAGGGCAACCAGCATATTCAGGAGTTTAGTTCTGAGGTCTGCCAGAGCTGCATTGCCACCTATGACAAGCTCAATCGCCCTACCCCCTGCGTCTCAGATTGCACTGCCGATGTCCATCAAGTGGGATCCCTGGAGGGCATCCGGCTGCACCACATGTCGCTGGAAAACTGCATTCAGTGCCGCACCTGCGAGATCGTTTGCCCCCATCTCAACCTGCGGGTCAACCCCAGTTATGAGGGATCCGGGCCTGATTTCTTTGGGCTATAGGTATAACCAGAGCTTAACGATTACAGCCTGTTCAGCCTTTTCAAGGCCAACTCCTAAGCTGGAGAAGGGTCAACGCTGCTCCACCACCGCCTCGGCCTCCAACATGATCGCCTCCAACTGGGCCAATAAGTCCGGATCGGCACCTGCCCATACCCCCCGTTGATGGGCTTCCAACAGCCGTTCGCTCATATCTCGCAAGGCCCAGGGATTATGCTCAGCCACAAAAGCCTGTACTTCAGGATCCAAGACATAGGCCCGTGCCACCCCCTCGTACATGAAATCCGCCACACAATGGGCGGTGACATCGTAGGCAAATAGATAGTCCAGCGTCGCCGCCATCTCAAAGGCTCCCTTGTATCCATGTCGCATCACCCCTTGGATCCATTTGGGATTGATCACTCGCGAGCGATAGACCCGATCCACCTCTTCGCTGAGAGCCCTGACTCGGGGCCGCTCGGGTCGGCTGTGGTCGCCAAAGTAAGCCTTGGGATCCCGGCCTGATAACGTCCGCACCGCTGCGATCAACCCCCCTTGAAATTGATAGTAGTCATCGGAATCCAGCAGATCGTGCTCGCGGTTGTCTTGGTTGTGCAGGACGATTTGCAGATCCCGCAGTTGTCGTTGCAGACATTCTGGTGCAGACTGACCGTGGCCATCCCCCGTGTAGGCATAGCCGCTCCAGTTCAGATAGGCCCGAGCGAGATCCTGATCGCTCGTCCAATTTTGGGCTTCGATCAGCCCCTGCAACCCTGCGCCATAAGCACCCGGCTTGGAGCCAAACACCCGAAAGCGAGAGCGTTGCTCCGCCTGCTCTGATGACAGTCCCTCGGCTCGCCACATCCTAAAATCATGGTCAGCTCTGGCCCGCAGAGGGTTTTGCTCCTCAGTTTCGGGCAGAGCCGCCACCACCTGCACAGCCCGATCAAATAGCGAGATCAGGTTGGGAAAGGCATCTCGAAAAAAGCCCGAGATCCGCAGCGTCACATCCACCCGAGGTCGCCCCAATGCCTCTAGTGGCAGGACCTCGATATCCACCACCCGTCGCGAGGATCCCTCCCAAACAGGTCGCACCCCCAGCAAGGCTAATGCTTCCGCCCAGTCATCGCCGCCCGTGCGCATGGTCGAGGTGCCCCAAACCGATAGGCCCAACGTGCGGGGATACTCGCCTTCCTCCTGCACATACCGTTCGATCACCTGTTCGGCCGCTCGGGATCCAATCTTCCAAGCGGTGGGGGTGGGGATCCCGCGAATATCGACTGAGTAGAAATTGCGTCCAGTGGGCAGCACATCCATCCGCCCCCGCGTTGGAGCACCAGAGGAACCGCTGGGCACATGTCCACCCGCCAAGCCATGCAATAGGTTGTCAATCTCAGCCGGGGTTTGTTGGATCTTAGGCCACAACTCTCGCTCAATCCAGGCCAAAACCTGTGCCGCTGCTGGCCCCGGCGGTGGGTCATAGGGGATCCCATCCACCAGTTGGGCAATCCATACTTCCGCCTGATCCTCCAGAGCGGCTACAGCATCACCAATCCGCTGCCAGGAGGGGGGATGGGGCTCTACGTCATGCTTCATCAAGAGCAGTGCTGACTCCTCAGTCATAAACAGCAACCATAACCCTGACCTCTCCAGGGATCCCACCCCGAGGTAAAATACCGAAGAAAAGCTTAAATCTATTTACCGATCCCTGAAGGAGCGCTCTCATGCCCAAGCTATCCCTAGCTAACGTGCTGGAAACCACCCCCAACCTCGCTGGCAAACGAGTGCTCGTTCGGGCCGATTTCAATGTCCCCCTGGATGACAATCGCCAGATCACCGACGATACCCGCATTCGGGCGGCGTTGCCCACCATTCAAGCCCTGACGGCAGCTGGGGCCAAAGTGATCCTGACCAGCCACTTTGGCCGGCCCAAAGGTAAGCCCGTCGATGAGATGCGTCTGGATCCCGTGGCCAAACGGCTGGAGGAACTGCTGGGTCAACCGGTAGCCTATGCCAAGGACTGCATCGGCCCTGTGGCGGAGACCGCTGTCAATGGCCTACAAAATGGCCAAGTGGCGCTGTTAGAGAACGTTCGCTTCTATGCCGAAGAAGAAGCCAATGATCCCGCCTTTGCTCAAAAATTAGCTTCTTTGGCGGATATGTTCGTCAACGACGCCTTCGGCACCGCCCACCGCGCCCATGCCTCCACCGCTGGGGTGACCGAGTATCTCCAGCCCTCTGTGGCCGGATTCTTGGTGGAAAAGGAACTGCAATTTTTGGCGGGTGCCATTGAGGATCCACAGCGGCCTTTGGTGGCGATTATTGGTGGCTCCAAAGTCTCCAGCAAAATCGGTGTGATCGAGACCCTGCTGGAAAAGGTGGACAAGCTGCTGATTGGCGGCGGCATGATTTTTACCTTCTACAAAGCTCAGGGACTCAGCACCGGCAAGTCTTTGGTAGAAGAGGACAAGCTGGAATTGGCCCAAGCCCTGATGGCCAAAGCCAAAGAGCGGGGGGTGGAGTTGTTATTGCCGGTGGATGTGGTAGTAGCTGACAAATTTGACAAAGATGCTGAGGCCAAAACCGTCTCCATCTCAGGGATCCCGGATGGCTGGATGGGTCTGGATATCGGGCCTGAGTCCGTTCAAGCCTTCCAAGCTGCATTGCAGGGTTGCAAAACCGTGATCTGGAACGGGCCAATGGGGGTGTTTGAATTTGACAAATTTGCCGTCGGTACCGAGGCCATTGCCCGCACATTAGCGGATCTGACCGATACAGGTGCCATCACCATCATTGGCGGTGGGGATTCTGTGGCCGCTGTTGAGAAGGTGAACTTGGCCCACAAGATGAGCCATATCTCCACCGGAGGCGGGGCTAGCCTGGAGTTGTTGGAAGGGAAAGAGTTGCCTGGGATCTTGGCTTTGACCGACCGTTAAGGCGTTTTGATCTAGACTCTCAACTTGCTCAATTAAATCAACCACAGGGATCCCTGGGCTTCGGCTTGGGGATCCCTTGCTTGTAGGGCACTGCCCAAACCCTATCAGTGTAGCTAGAGCAAAGTGAGCATATCTGGCTAAGGGTTTTGCACTTTGTGAAGAGCCTACAGCGTCTTACCTATAATTGCATTCTCCTACTTAAATCCTGATCAAGAATAGGCTACCTTATACTTGAATTATGCCTAAGTTAGACATTATCCACAATGCGGTAAAAAACGCACTAATAAAGGATGGCTGGTTGATTACAGATGATCCTTACATCATTCAGTATCGCAAAACTGTGCTTTATGCTGATCTTGGTGCCGAACGTCCGATTGCCGTTGAACGAGATGGACAGAAGCTAGTTGTAGAAGTGAAAAGCTTTATTGGGGCATCAAAAATACAAGATTTGAAAGAGGCTCTCGGTCAGTATGACATCTATCGCTATCTGTTAGAGGAGACAGCCCCAGTTCGTAAGTTGTACATCGCTATCAGCCACGTTGCATACAATACCTTTTTTACTCAAGACGTAGCTCAGCTCATTCTTGATAGGCATCAACTTCCGATCATTGTTGTAGACATAGAGATAGAGGAGATTATGCAATGGATAAATTAACTGAGTACCCAAAGTTAATCAAGCGTATTTTGACTGAGTATGTAGAACTAAGTAACCGCCATCCCAACCCAGATATTGAGACTTTTTTGCTGATAGATGAGGCGAAATCTCACTATATCTGGATGAATCTTGGCTGGCAGAATGGAGAACGTATTACCGGGGTGACAGTCTACGTTCGGATTCGAGATGGTAAATTCTGGATTGAAGAGGATTGGACTGAAGAAGGCATAGCTACTGATTTAGTTCGTGCGGGGGTTCCTAAAGAGGATATTCTATTAGCATTTCATGAGCCAAAGATGCGACAGTATACAGATTTTGCAGTTGTGTCGTAGTAGAGGCGCAGGCTAACAATTCGTTGGTGCGGACGGGTACGTACAGAGCTTGTCTCTGGGCGTTCGGGCTTATCTGCGACTGCACAACTTCATCTTCCTTGATCAATCATGCTTGCTCCCGCCTTAAATAGCTAAACCCAATCCCGTCCCTCAGCGCCAAATCAGTTCGGGTGAGGTGGTCAGTCTCTGTTGTGGGGATCCCCCACCGTAGGGAGCCAAGTTGTGGGTGCTGATCAGTTGGTTGAGGCGGGCAATTCGCTCTTGAGGGGCGGGATGAGTGCTAAAGAGTTCTGGGCTGCGGGGTCTACCCAACAGATTGGTCAGCATCTGGGGCAACGCATAGGGATCGTAACCGGCTCGGTGCAGCATCCAAACCCCTTGCACATCAGCCTCAAACTCATCCTCTCGACTGCGAGGCCGCATTACCCCCACCTCAAAGGCAATCGCCGCCAAGGCGCTGTTATCCAGACCTAAGGCTTGTGCCCCCACCTGAGCAGTCGTGGCCTGTTGCAACTGCTTCACCCCATGCCGACTGGTGATATGGGCAATCTCATGAGCCAGCACCCCTGCCACCTGATCTTCCGTTTGGGCGGCGGCGATGGTGCCGGTGGTGATGTAGACATAGCCCCCCATCGTGGCAAAAGCATTGATGGCGGGATCCTCCACCACCTGAAAGACATAGGGGAGAGTGGGGCGATCGCTGAGGCGGGCCAATCGCTGACCCATACCAGTAATCCAGTTGTTCAGCTCGGGATCCCGATTGATGATCAGGTCGCCACTTAGGGCCAGATTTTGGTTGATCTGTTGCCCCAGAGCCACCTCCTGCGCATCCGACAAGTTAGAGACCTGAAGCACTTGGATCCCTTGAAAGATCAACCGACCCAGATCGATGGATTGGGCTTGGGCCGGCATCGGCATCCCAGTGGTGAGGAGCACCAGACTGAGCAGATGGGGGAGACGCAAGGAAGGTGCCATAAGCCGGACGGTACCAATGCCACAACATCTTTAGCTTAAAAGGATCCCTTCTGGATTAGGGTGCGGTTCAAAGTCAAAGCCGGGATCCCTTCGCTCAATAAGGATCCCGGCTTGACGAGTGGATTTATTCTCAAGTCAACAGACGTAGGCCTTTAGCCTTCTGCTTCGGTTGATTCGATGGTGATGGACTCAATCACCACGGGGGCGGTGGGGCGATCCATCCCACCCGTGGGGGCGGTGGCGATGGCATCCAATACATCTTCCCCTTCGAGCAGCTGACCAAAGACCGTGTAGTTGGGTGGGAGGGCATAATCGGCGTGCATGATGAAGAACTGGCTGCCATTGGTATTGGGGCCAGCATTGGCCATCGCCACTGTGCCTCGGCTGTAGGGGCGCTGCACCGGCTCATCCTCAAACCGATAGCCGGGGCCACCTGTCCCTGTGCCCGTGGGATCCCCCCCCTGAATCATGAAGCCCTGGATGACCCGATGAAAAATGACATCTTCGTAGAACCCTTCATTGGCCAAAAAGACAAAGTTATTGACCGTTTTGGGGGCTTCTTGGGGCAATAACTCCAGTACCATCGTGCCCGCCGAGGTTTCGAGCGTGGCGGTGTAGGTAGCCTCAGGATCAATCGTCATCTCGGGGGGAGTGGTAAAGGTTTTGCCCTCGACCGCATTTTGTGACAGCAGGGTTCGAGCAGACCCAGGAGCCACAAGCCCTAGTCCAAGTACTAGCAGGAGTGTCAGCGAAATTAAAAGTCGACGCATGGTTGTTACTTCCCGATCAAAATCAAAAAAGGTCATCTGCACGTTCTGTTATTTGGGGTAGGAAACCCATACCCACCTGGATCAGACTCCAGGGATCCCTATCAGCAGAAGCGTTGTCTTTAAAACTTCTCGCCAATGCCAAAGTGCAACTGAGAGGTTCCCGCTGTGCCCTGGCCCAGACCATAATCGATCCGGAGTGGCCCCAGCGGCGATTGGATCCGCAAGCCCAGTCCAATGCCCAGTCCGTCTCCAGGCTTGCCCCGCACCCCAGCTGGATTACCCACAATCTGAGCAGCGGTGCCCAAATCGCTGCCGTAGTCAGCAAACAGCACAGCCCCTACCGGATCAAAGATGGGAAAGCGCAACTCTGCCGAGGCTTGGGCGAAGCTGCGACCCGATCCGATGCCCCCCTCAAAGAAGCCCCGGACGCTATTGCCGCCGCCCAGGGTGAAGGCATCGTAGGGAGCCAGATCTCCCAAGGCTGTGCCCCCGCGAAGATCCAGCGCCAGTACCTGCTGAGTCTCCGAACGAGTTTCAAACAAATCCACAGGGATGAACTGGCTATAGCTGACTTGGATGCGGTTGCCGGTCAGGCCATTTTCAAACATCCCCACCGACTGATCGGTAGAAGCCCGCAGGATGGATCCCTGGGTGGGGACGGTGCCACTATCGCGGGTGTCGCGACTAACCCCCAATCGTGCCCGAGTATAGACATCTTGACCACTCTCGCTAAAGACAATCGGGTTGCCCAAAACATCAAACTGCTGTTGGTTGCCCTCGCTGTCGCGGGCTTCGGCCACCTGGACTTCGGTACCCAGACTGCCCCGCCAGTTGCCCCCCAACGGGCGAGAGAAAGTCACCCCGCCGCCAATTCGTCGGATGCGGACAGACTCACCATTGGGCAAGCTGAAACCCTCATTAAAGACAAAGCTGCCAGACTGGCGACTGGAGAGGTTGACGTTATAAGAGGTGGGGATCTCCATCGTGGCGATGCGGGGATCCGTAAAGTTGAGGTCAAACAGGGTCTCATTGGATCCCACTTGAACGTTGGCGCTGGCCTGTTGGTTATTACCCCCCAGGTTTTGATCCGAGACGCTGACGCCCCCAAACACCCCACTGGCGGAGCTGACCCCCAATGTGCCAGCCAGGGATCCGGTGCGGCGTTCTTCCACATTGACCACCACCACCACTTTTTCGGGATCCCGGCCTGGATCCAGCGATACATTCACATCCTCAAACAGATTGAGCTCAAAAACCCGCTGCAGGTCTTCCTGGATGCGGTCGCGATTAAAGATATCTCCCGGCTCTGCTACCAAAGAGCGGGTGACAATAAAATCGCGGGTGCGGTCATTGCCCTGGACACGAATATCTTCGATCTGCCCTTCCGAGATATCGAGGGTGACGGTGCCATCCTCACCGGAGCGCACATCTGTCACCTGAGCTAGCACATAGCCGTTGTCGGTATACCAATCCTCCACAGCCTGGACACTGGCCTGCAATTCCCCAAAGTTGATCACCTCCCCCTGCAAGTCCCCAAAGAACTCATCGAGGATTTCCTCCGGCAGTACCGTTGCCCCTTCTGTTTGCACTGACTGTAAGACTGGATTGGCCTGTACCTCAAATGTCACCCTCACCCCCAGGTTGGTGTCAGAGGGCAAGGCTTGGACATCTGCAAACAAGCCGGTGGCAAAGACCGCGTCGATGTCCCGCTGCAATTGTCCTCGGGTCGTCACCTGTCCCGCTCGGGTGCGGATGACACTGTAGATCCGATCCACCAGAGTGGCATCCTCGGTGCCCTGCACTAGCACCTCTGCAACCAAGACCTCTGGCTCACCATTGGCAGGCGGGGTGGCCTCAGGGGCTGGGGCAACTGGAGACTGGGTGGGAGCCGCCTCATCGGTGCGGAAATCCAAGGTGCCAGGTTGAGCCTCTGCTGGGGCGGGATCCCCTTCAGGGCTGGGAGTGATGTCAATGTCCAGGCCAGGCATTGGGGCTGATCCCGGATTGGTGAAGTCAAACTGCACAGGATCCTGAGCTAGGGCAGGATTAGGAGCGAGCAGAGCTGCCATCACCAAAGAGCTGCATCCCAAAGCCGGGATCCAGGACTGGCGGCGGTTCTGATTCTGATTAGCTTGCCAACACTCTTGCCGACATTGACGATCTGACTGCATACCGCACACCACACATGAAAACCGAACTTGGCTAGATGGATTATATCAACGGCCCCGCCCGAACTGGCCCCAGACCCCCTGCGGGATCCTGCACATTTGAGCGCGGATCTACGATCCCACAGAGGGGCATTGATCGATTAAGTTGATCGATGATGGGGGTAACTCAAGTGGGCTGGGATCCCTATGGTGTCCCACAGCAAGGGATCCCGTTGACCGGCTCCGTTAGCCTTGGTTGTGCAATTTTGACCAGGTGCGGGTGGGCAGACCCCAGACATAGATAAAGCCTTCGGCAGCTTTGTGATCAAAGGCATCATCCTGGCCATAGGTGGCCAAAGCGGCATCATAGAGGGAATAGGGGGAACGGCGACCCACCCCAACCGCTTGCCCCTTGAACAGGCGCATCCGTACCACCCCAGTTACCTGCTCCTGTGTGGATCCCACAAAGCCATCCAGGGCATTGCGGAGGGGGGAATACCAGAGACCGTTATAGACCAATTGGCTGTAGGTGGTCTCGACGCCCATTTTGTACTGACTCAGTTCGCGGGGCAGGGTCAGGCTTTCCAGTTCGCGGTGGGCGGCGATTAGCACCAACAAGGCGGGGCATTCGTAGATCTCGCGGGACTTGATCCCCACCAAGCGGTTTTCTACCATATCGATGCGACCGACGCCGTTATCTCCAGCCAGTTTGTTCAGCCGCTCAAATAGGGTACGGGGATCCAGCTTTTGGCCATCCAGCTCCACCGGGATCCCATGCTCAAAGGCGATCTCCACATAGGTGGGCTCGTCGGGGGTGTCTTTAACGGCGCGGGTGAGGGCGTAGACTTCTTCGGGCGGCTCGGCATCGGCATTCTCTAATACCCCAGCCTCGGCACTCCGGCCCAAGATGTTGAGGTCGATGCTGTAGGGGCTGGATTTTTTCACGGGCACTGGGATCCCGTATCTGTCGCCGTAGGCAATGGCTTCTTCACGGCTCATACCCCACTCGCGGGCGGGTGCCAAGACCTTGAGGTTGGGATTGAGGGCGGCGATGGCCAGATCAAAGCGGACTTGGTCATTGCCCTTGCCAGTACAGCCGTGGGCCACAGCATCAGCTCCAACGCTTTCGGCCACCTCCACCAGCAACTTGGCGATCAGGGGGCGGGCCAGAGCGGTGGAGAGGGGATAGCGGTTTTCGTAGAG
>JBHJNR010000119.1:0-3169 GCA_050330615.1 Cyanophyceae cyanobacterium | reverse complement strand
AAAGCGATCTCCTGCTGAGACGCCTTATCCCTGAGAGATCCCGGCTTCGGGGGCAAGGTTCCCCTCAAATACAGGCGACTGTTACGAAGCAAGATGGACAAACCCACATTGGCAGACTTGAGCCGACCATTGGCCTGAGCGATCCGCTCCTGTGTGGCTTTGGTGATGCTGTCCACTTCTCAATCCTTCACTGCCAGCTTCACTAAAATAATAGGCTGATCCGGCAAAAAATGACCCTATCTGTCCCAGTCGTGGAAATGGCGCGAGGTGGCCCTCAAAAGCCAGAAGCCCCACTCCACAAGGGAAAGGGGCTTCTGGCAAGGGTTTGATAGAGATGGCTCAGGCGTGATTTGAACACGCGACCAAGGGCTTATGAGTCCCGTGATGACACAGCTTTTTTCCTTACTCTGCAAGTATTTTAGAGGTTAAAGAATGAGCTGGACTAAAATTAGGACTAGATTCTGCGAGGGATTTAATGCACACGATATCTGCGACAAAGGGCGACAGTCTGAAACAAGTTAATCAAGCTAATCATCGGCTTAAGTCTGCAAAAGTCGGGATCCGTATTGAGCAGGTGGGTAATCGATTGGTACTGCGGGCGACCTTGCCTCCGAAGCCGGGATCCACTCGGAATAAACCCTATCAGCAGCGGATCTATTTGGGGGTGCAGGCTAACCCAGCGGGGCTGAGGGTAGCTGAGGCCAAAGCTAGGGAGATAAGTGCCCAGATTGCTCTGGGGACATTTAGCTGGGATCCCTATCTGGGTGAAGATTCAGGGCAGTCTAAGCCGGTGCGGTTGACCACCCTCAAGCTCTGGGACAAGTTCACTGAGTACAAGACTCCCAGTTTGCAGGAGACGACCCTCAGAAGTACATTCGCCAAAACCCGTAAAAAGGTACTGCGCTATGGTCGGTGTATTTCCAGTCGCCTGGATGCTATCTATTTCCGGGATTGGCTCTTGCTGGAATGTCAACCTGTGACTGCTAAGAAATATCTGACTCAGCTGAATGCTTGTTTTAATTGGGCACTGGCTTGCGAACTGGTTCATGTCAATCCTTTTTCAGGGATGGCTCGTGAACTCAAGGTTCACACTTCATCAGATCCAGATCCGTTTACCCATGATGAGGTGAATCAGATTTTGGATGCCTTTAGCTCTGACCGTTACTACAGCTACTATTTGCCCTATGTAAATTTTCTTTTGCTAACAGGAGCACGACCGGAAGAAGGGGTGGGTCTACTTTGGAAACATATTCGTTTCGATAGGGGAGAAATCCTGTTTTCGGAAGCAGTGGAAACGTCTTTTAACGTGCGCAAAGATATCAAAACACATGAGTCACGAGTCTTTCCGCTTAATCAAGAATTGCTGAGGTTGCTGGATCCCTTACGAGCGGAACGGGGGGATCCCCAGGAGCCGGTCTTTCTGAGCAAGGAGGGCAAGCAGCTGAATCATGGCAATTTCACTCGGCGGGCTTGGCATGGGATAACCAATCGGCATGGCAAGTGGATCCCTGGGGTGGTGATGCGCTTGGCGGAGGCGGGCAATATTCACCATTACCGGGAGCCCTATGCGATGCGGGATACCTTTATCACCCATTGCCTGGAGCAGGGGCTGAGTGTGGTGCAGGTGGCGAAGTGGGTGGGCAATAGCCCAGAGGTGATTTACCGCCACTATGCGGGGTTGGTCAATCGGGTGCCTGTGCCAGAATTGGGCTTTGGGATGCGGCAAGTCGCTCCTACGCCTGCGGATACTCAAGCGAAGACGCGAACCCTCAATCGGGAGATAAATGATGAAGGCGGTACAGGTGGAGATTCCCTTTGAGGTGCTGTTGGAAGCAGTGTCTCGGCTGGAGGATGACCAGAAGCGATTGCTGTATGGGTGGTTGGGTAACCACTTGGGGGAGCACCGTGATGGTCTGCCCCGGCATCTGGCGGTGCAGCAACTGGGGCAGACGGTGGAGCAGATTTTGACGGCAACGGGGATGACGGAGGATGAGTTGGTGGAGCAGCTTTGGGCTGAGTAAGGGCTGTGAGAGTGGTGGTGGATGCCAGTGTGTTGGTGGGGGAGTTGTTGCGGCAGCGGGGGCGAGCCTTGTTGGCCAACGACGGGCTAGAGGTTTTTGGCGCAGAGCAGGTGATGTCGGAGACCCGCTATGAGATACGGCGACGGCTCGGGCGGATGACCCGGCTGACTCCAGACCAACAACAGAGTTTGTTGAGGGATTGTGAGCAGGTATTGAAAGCCTGTGTGGTGGAGTGTTTGGAAAAAGAGTATGGCCTCTGGGAGGCTATTGCACGCGAGCGAGTGCCCAGAGATCCGAACGATTGGCCGACAGTGGCTTTGGCTTTGAGACTGGGGGCAGATATCTGGACGCAGGATGCAGATTTTTTGGGCTGTGGGATCCCAACTTGGACGACGGGGACGTTGTTGGTGCATCTGGAGCGGGGGGACTAAGTTCTGTTTTCGAGAGGGATCTCAAAAAAGGCGGCACAGTTGCGCAGATGCCAGCGGTAGTCGGGGCGTTTGGCTTGGGGGGAGCTGATGATGCGGTAGTGTTTGCCGATGGTGAAGCAGCCTTCGTTGCGGCGGCGGTAGAGGGTATGGCGAGAGATGGAGAGGGCGTTGAGGAGGATGGGGGTGGGTACCCAGTCAGAGGTGGGTAGGTCGCGTTTTTTCATGATGGTTTAGGTGGGGGGGTGAGGATAGGGTCAGAGCCAGCCGCGTTGGTGCATGGCATTGAGCAAGAGGCCGTAGGCTTGCAGACAGTCGGAGTCTTGGGATCCTGTGGTGAGGCAGATCTTCCGCAGTCCGGCCAAGAGGCGATAGGCAACACGGATATTTCCACCGCCTCTCTGGATGGCCTGTTGGTAGGTGGCAACGTGTTTGATGGCATAGGGACTCATGGTTATGTCCTCTTGCGAAGGTGATGGATAGGGATTTCGTGGGGATGGATCCATTTGTCGGCTTGGACGGTGGCGATGTCTTCAGAGAGAGAGATGACCGTGAGGGGTTTGCCCCAACAGGTGACGTTCATTGCTCCAGGTGGGCCGACATAACGGCAGAGATCTCCGGTTCTGAGGTGAGGCTTGTAAGGGGCGGGACTTCTAGCCTTGGGAGGTGGGGAAAAGATGATAGTGGGACAGATCCGTAGCGGGATCCCCCAGGTTTGGT
>JBHJNR010000118.1:0-2085 GCA_050330615.1 Cyanophyceae cyanobacterium | reverse complement strand
TAGGGCAGTGAGGTTAGCGCACCGTCGTCCCAATCGGCTCCCCGGCCATGACAGCCTTATAAATGTTGCCAGGGGTGGTCAAGTCAAACACCACGATGGGGATCTTATTCTCACGACAGAGGGCAATGGCGGTGGTATCCATCACCTTGAGATCTTTGGCCAAGACATCCTGATAGGTCAATGCGTCATACCGGATTGCGGCTGGGTTGAGTTTGGGATCGCTGTCGTAGATGCCATCCACTTTAGTGGCCTTCAAAATCACCTCGGCGTCGATCTCAGCGGCTCGCAGGGCGGCTGTGGTATCGGTGGTGAAGAAAGGATTGCCGGATCCGGCCCCAAAGATTACCACGCGGTTCTTTTCGAGATGACGAATAGCGCGACGGCGGATGTATGGCTCAGCCACCTCCTGCATGGCAATGGCGGTTTGAACACGGGTGGCCACTCCCTCCCGTTCCAAGGCATCTTGCAAGGTCAGGGCATTGATCACCGTCGCCAGCATCCCCACATAGTCGGCGGAGGCTTGATCCATGCCACGGGCGGCTCCTTCTTTGCGGCCCCGCCAGATGTTTCCCCCTCCCACCACCACGGCTACCTGCACCCCAGCCTCGATCACCGAGGCGATCTCTTGGGCCACCGAGGACAGCACCTCCGGAGCAATGCCAAAGGATTGATCTCCCATCAGAGCTTCACCGCTCAACTTCAACAGGATCCGCCGATACTTCATACCTACCCCCCTTTACAAAAGATATAGCCAGCTCGACAATCCATATCCCAAAATCCCTGACCAACCATAGCAGGAGAACTGTCCTTGTTGGGCTCGGGATCCCATCTCTAGAGATTCTCTCTGCTGTAGTGACCCAACCTTGTCCCACCACCCATGACACTAAGCATGGATGACAATAGAAAAACCCTTTGCCTGCATCCCTATGCCCATCATTGAGGTAGATACTCTCTCCAAGGCCTATGCTGTTGCCCTCAAGGATCCAGGCCTGGGTGGGACATTACGGCACTTCTTTCAGCGCCAGTATCGCCAGATCCGGGCGGTAGACAAGGTCTCTTTTGCCATTGAGTCGGGGGAGATAGTGGGCTTTTTGGGGGCCAATGGAGCGGGCAAAACCACTACCCTCAAAATGCTGACAGGGTTGGTGCATCCCTCTGAGGGCATCGTCAGGGTGGCGGGGCATGAACCCTTTCGGCGGGAAGCGGCCTTTTTGCATCAGATCACCTTGGTGATGGGCCAAAAGCAGCAGTTGATATGGGATTTACCTGCTCTTGACTCGTTACGCATCAATGCAGCGGTTTACCGGATCCCAGAGCCAGAGTTTCAAAAACGTCTGAATGAACTGACGGAGCTACTGGATTTGGGATCCAAGCTGACCCAGCCGGTGCGGAAGCTTTCGCTGGGGGAGCGGATGAAGGCGGAGTTGATGGCGGCCCTGCTGCATCGACCCCAGGTGTTGTTCTTGGATGAGCCAACCCTGGGGTTGGATGTCAATGCCCAAGCCAATGTGCGGCAATTTTTGCAGGAGTATAACCGTCGTTATGGGGCGACCATCCTGCTGACCAGCCACTATATGGCGGACATTACGGCTCTGTGTGAGCGGGTGTTGCTGATTCATCAGGGACGATTGGTGTATGACGGATCCCTGACGGAGTTGCTCAATCGCTTTGCCCCCTATCGAGAGGTGACACTGCAACTGGAGCGGCCCTATCCAATCGGGCAGTTAGAGGTCTATGGGGAGGTTTATCAGGAGGCTGGAACCGAGCCAGGGATCCCTGCTCTTCTCACTACCGTTCGACTATTGGTGGAGCGGGAACGGTTGACCCAGACCATCGGCAAGCTGCTGGCGGATCTGGCAGTGCAAGATCTGACCATTCGTGATCCCCCCATCGAAGAGGTGATTGGGCGGGTCTTTCAGCATTACTGAGCCTTAGTGGTGACATCCTCTCCCGCTAAGCCCTGACGGGATGTAGACGGGAGCTTCCCAGAATCACTTCTCGGAGTTGCTGCTTCAGCGGACTGGTAACCCAGGATCCTCCACAGCCAGAAAGCGGTTGTCCTACCGCCCTAAGCCCACGTTTCAG
>JBHJNR010000117.1:0-3953 GCA_050330615.1 Cyanophyceae cyanobacterium | reverse complement strand
ATGATCAGACCCGCCAAGATCAATCCAGGGATCCGTTCCCAGGTTTGAATCAGAGGGTAATAGGCGGTGTGATTATCGAGTTTGCCAAAGCAGGTGCGGTTGAGCAAAATGACGAAGTAGACGGCGGTTAGGCCCGTCCCTAAAATGGCGATCAGGGTTGCCAACGGAAAGATGCTGTAACTTCCCTGGAAGATCAAAAACTCTGCCACAAACCCCACCAATCCAGGGATCCCAGCACTGGCCATCCCGGCCAGAATCAGCAGAGCACTGATGGCAGGTAAGCCTCGAATTGGATTGAGCAGGCCATTCAACACATTCAGATCGCGACTACCCACAATGCGCTCGATAATGCCCACCAAGTTGAAAAGCAGAGCCAAGATGAGCCCATGACTGACCATCTGGAGCATCACCCCGGTTAGACTCACGGGGGTAGCAGCAGCCATGCCCAGCAGGATATAGCCCATATGGCCAATGGAGCTGCAGGCCACCATCCGTTGAATATCGGTTTGGGCGATGGCGGCAAGAGCCCCCGCCAAGACACAGAACGCTCCCCAGCCCGCCAGGAGCCCGGATACCGTGGCCCACCCCTCTGGCCATAAGTCCAGACCAAAGCGGAGGAGGCCGTAGATGCCTAATTTGGACAGGATCCCCCCCAACAAAATGGCCACAGGTGCAGAGGATTCACCATAAGCATCCGGTAGCCAGGTGTGCAGCGGTATCAGCGGCATCTTGATGCCAAATCCCAGAATCAGGGCCACCAGCACCAGCGTTTGAGTCTGGGGGTCTAGGGCCAGATCATGAAGTTGGCTCAGCTCAAAACTGTGGGGATCCGCCAGCCAACCGATCGCCAAAAAAGCTCCTAGAACCAGTATTGCTGACACCGCTGTGTAGATCAGAAACTTGATACCTGCATAATCCCGTTTGGCACTGCCCCAAATGGAGATCAGCAGATACATCGGGATCAACACCAGTTCATAAAAGATGAAAAACAACAGCAGATTTTGGGACAAAAAGGCCCCATGAACGGCCCCACTGGTGAACAGAATAAGCCCATAAAAGAATGCAGAACGCTTGATGGCTGCCTCAGCACTGAGAATCGCGATAAAGGTGAGCAAGGCATTTAACCCCACCATCAACAGCGATAATCCATCCAGACCCAGCGAATAATGGAGGCCAATTTGTGGGATCCATTCCCAGTAGGTCTGATACTGGATGCCGGATTGTTGCGGATCAAAATGAGTGACGAGCCAAACCAGCAAAGCCAATGGGATCCCCGCTATTCCCAAAGCCAACCGTCGGGATCCTGACCCTAAAAAGAGGACTAGGGCTCCTAGAAAAGGTATCGCTATTACAGCACTGAGCAGCATAGATATCCTCTAGCGTTAGGGGTCAATAACTTGAATGGCCTGAATCCATAGACCTATTGGCGCACTGCCTTAGTGCATCGTCAGCCAACTCACCAGAGCTATGCCCACTCCAATGGTCAGGACATAGACCTGAAACTGGCCTGAGTTGGCATATTTCAGCACCTGGCCGCCCGCCATCACCACCAGCCCTGTCAAGGCTCCAATCCCATCGACAATGTAGCGGTCAATCCAATTGGTGAGATTTGAGATCACCCGCACCACAAAGACCACACTGACCTGATACAGACGCGGGGTGTAAAAGTCTTGGGCCAGCAGATCCTGCCAATCCCTCAGCCACTCCCAATCCACAGGCTGTGGATCTCGACGCACATAGAGCCAGATCCCCAAGCCCAGCCCCAAGCCAGAGGATCCCACCATTAGCCCTGTCGGGATCCCGCTCAAGTGCGGTAGCCACCCCAATGCCGCCAGAATGATAGGCACATGTAGCGTCAGGCCTGCTGTGAGGGTCATCGGTACAATCATCGGCCAGTGAACCTCTGGCGACCGCTCCGTCATCTGTTGGGGCCGACCCGCCCAGATCAGCCCCAATACCCGCATCAAGCCCAAGGCTGTGACCCCATTGGTGATACACAGGATCCCCAAGGCCCACCACTGCTGCGCCAGCCAAAACTGCTGCGCCAGATCTGACAACACCCAAAAGGATCCCAGTGGCGGCAACGCGATCAAGCCCAGGACTCCCACCCCAAAACTCAACCCTGAGACAGGTCGCCGTGACCAAAGGCCTCCCAAATGGCGCAAATCCTGAGAGATGCTATTCCAGATCACGGTTCCCTCAGCCATCACCAGCACCGCCATCGCTGGGGCGTAGATCAACAGCAAGAGATAGGCTTGGTCTGTATGTCCGCCTGCCACCGCCACAAAAACGATCCCCATATAGGCACTCACCACATAGGAAAGCGCCCGTTTGGCATCAATCTGAGCCAAGGCCACCAGGGATCCCCCCACAGCGGAGAGGCCCCCTATGGTCACCATCACGGCCAGTACCACGGGTGATAACGACAGTAAAGGCTGCAATCTCAGCAGAACCCAAGCCCCAGTGCTCACTACCACAGCATTTCTCAGCACCGTTGAAGGCAGTGGCCCCTCCATCGCCTCATCCAGCCAGAGATGTAACGGAAATTGGGCACATTTCCCCACGGCACCGGCCACAAATCCCAAACCCACCAAGGTGATCAGGGTGGGATCCACCGCCAAAGTCCCCGCCTGCACCGCTGCGGCCCAAGCAGCCAAATCCTCAAAATTCCAGGATCCCGTCAACGGAAACACCGCGATCACCGCCATCAATAACAACAGATCCCCCACCCGCTTGGTCAAAAAGGCATCCCGTGCCCCTGTCACCACCAGCGGTTGATTGAACCACAGTCCCACCAGGAGATAGGTGCCCAGCGTCAGAATCTCCAAAAACACATAGCTAAAAAAGAGAGAATCACAGAGCACCAAGGCACACATGCCAGCCTCAAACAGCCCCAGTAGGGAGAAAAATCTCGCCCAGCCCCAATCCATCTCCATGTAGCCAAACCCATAGACCTGGGCCAGCAAATTCAACCCCGTGATCAAGACACAGGCTCCCAAGGTCAGGCTTGATGCCTGCAACGGCAGATCCAAAACCAAATCGCCCACCTGTACCCACGGGATCCGGATCCCTTGAGCGGGCTGGCCCCAGATTGAGATCAAGGCCAAGAGGCTGTGGACAAAGGCTATCAGTGTCAACAACCCATTCAGATATCCGGCTGGACGCGGCCCCGTCCGTGTGGTGATACCCGGAGACCATACCAATGCTCCCCCCCAGGCCACCATTGCATAGACTGGGATCAATCCAATACTCGCCACCCAGATCTGCTCATCCATAGTTCTGCCTTTTGGGTTACTTGACCTGTCTGTGCCTTGCAACACTTTGCAGCTCAACTTAAGGTTCATACTAGATGAGAAACAGATAGCTAAAAATCAATTCTTTGAATAGTATTCATAGACTTAAATCTATTAACATGAATCTCGGATCCCGATCTCAGGACTACTCTTCTCGTTATGAAATCCCTTACGCTACACCAGCTCCAGATCTTTGAGGTGGTGGCCCGCCATCTCAGCTTCACTCGTGCCGCTGAAGAGTTGTTTTTGACACAGCCCACAGTCTCGATGCAGATTAAGCAGCTGAGCAAGGGAATTGGTCTGCCATTGTTTGAACAGGTGGGTAAGCAGGTTTACCTGACTGAGGCAGGGGTAGCTCTGCACCAAACCTGTGAGCAACTTTTTGATAAACTACAAGCCTTTGAGACCACGGTGGCGGACTTGAAGGGACTGACTCAAGGACGTCTCAGCATTGCCGTTGTGACCACCGCTAAGTACTTTATCCCTCGGTTGTTGGGGCCGTTTTGTCAGCAGTATCCTGGCATTGATGTTTCCCTCCATGTGATGAATCGCCAGCAAGTCATTGAGCGGATCGGCCAGAACAAAGATGATCTCTATGTCATGGGCACCCCCCCTTCCGATCTCGATGTCATCGCTGAACCTTTCTTGGACAACCCACTA
>JBHJNR010000116.1:0-3111 GCA_050330615.1 Cyanophyceae cyanobacterium | reverse complement strand
AAAGTACCAGGGATTTCCGGATCCATCTGGATAAGGGGCAGGATAAGCCAGCTCGCGGCAAAGACTATATTGAGAATATCGATCCTGGCAGGTTGGCTCCGGGGTCGGAGTGGGGGTGGGTGTAAATACTGGACAGGGAGAGGGAAACGGATCTGGAGATGGAGAAGAACTTGGACTTGGGGAAGGGGTGGGCTGAGGATTGTTTTCTAGCTCCCGAACCTGTGCCTCAAAAAATTCTAGGAGAGCAGCTTCTGTAGGATAAGCAGACGTCGGATCTGCAATCAGAACTCCTTGTTGGATGAGGGCGATCGCTGTCAAGTAGCAATCAATAGGATTGGGGCTAATCGGACAACTGGTGATGTAAAATGCTGGATCTGCGGAGGACAGGGATCGCCCCACAGATGGGGCGCATGGATCCAAGGTAGGACTTGGACTAGGCGTCGGCTCTGGTGTGGGCATATAACAAGTGTCTTCTACCTTATTGCAGGCACATCCTGGCGGCTGATAGCACTCATAGTTGACATTGATGCAGCTATTGCCACAAGCCTTGCCCGTCACACAGTGACGACAGCAGGTATCGCAACTAACAGCTTCCCCTGGCTCTGAACGCTCTATCCCAATGATGGGCAGTGATGGATCCGAGATGACAGTCGAAGCAGTTGGCGAACCACTGCCACAACCCACAAACAGGATCAGCGATAACAGTACGAAAAAAACTGTACGAACTTGAATAGTTGAGCTTTCATAGAACGGGATCCATCAGATAAATTCACTCCCGTTCATTAAAAGAGAAATGGGATCCCATGGCAAGGGTTTTTAGAGTCATGCGGGATCCCTCTCTCTGCGTGATTGGGTGTGGGAATGCAGAATGCAACTAGAGGATTTGCAGATTACCTCTACACCTTTTGAGTAGCAGCCTCCCGTTGCTCTGCACTGGCTGGGGCACTATTGAGGGCGAAGTAGAGCTTGTTGAGGGCATTCATGTAGGCTTGGGCCGAGGCTACAATCACGTCCGTATTGGCGGAATGGCCAGAAAAGACCCGCTCCTCATGCTTGAGTCGGATTGTCACCTCTCCCATAGCATCGATCCCAGCCGTCACAGACTGCACCGAGAACTCGATCAGCTGATTGGGGATATCCACAATCCGATTGATGGCTTTGTAGACAGCATCCACAGGGCCAGTGCCCACCGCTGCATCCACCAGCTCTTGACCGTCAGGGGTGAGCAGCTTCACGGTTGCAGTTGGAGTTTCTTGGTCGCCGCAGACCACCTGCACATGCTCCAGCTTGTACAGCTCGGGCACGGGACGGGTTTCATCGTTGACGATGGCTTCCAAATCCAGGTCGGTAATCTCTTTCTTCTTGTCGGCCAGATCTTTAAAGCGGATGAAGGCCTTGTTAAGGTCTTGGTCGGACAGCTCAAAGCCCAATTCGCCCAAGCGGTTGCGGAAGGCATTGCGCCCAGAGTGCTTACCCATCACCAAGGTATTGGACTGCAAGCCAATGGTCTGGGCATCCATGATCTCGTAAGTCTGGCGGTTTTTCAGCATGCCATCCTGATGGATCCCAGATTCGTGGGCAAAGGCATTGGCTCCGACAATCGCCTTATTGGGCTGCACCAGCATCCCGGTCAGGTTGGAAACCATGCGGGAGGTGCGATAGATCTCTTGGGTGCGGATCTGGGTGAGGGGCTTTTCAGACTCCACCGGCAGACCAAAGAAGGGATTGTAATAGTTGCGACGGACATGCAAGGCCATGACCAGCTCTTCCAGGGCAGTATTGCCAGCCCGTTCGCCAATGCCGTTGATGGTCACCTCCACTTGGCGTACCCCCTGTTTAATGGCCTCCAGGAAGTTGGCTACTGAGACGCCCAAGTCATCATGGCCATGCACCGACAGCACCGCCTCGCGGATATTGGGCACATGCTCGCGGATCCCTTTGACCAAAGCCCCAAATTCCTCGGGCATCATATAGCCCACGGTATCAGGAATATTGATGGTTTTGGCTCCGGCCCGAATCGCTGCCTCAATCACTTGATAGAGATACTCGGGATCCGAGCGGGTGGCATCCATCATGGAAAATTCCACATCATCCACAAACGATTTGGCGTAGGCCACCATTTCTTCGGCCTGGGCCAGCACTTCGGCGCGGGTCTTGCGCAACTGGTATTGCAGGTGGATATCAGAAGTAGAGATGAAGGTATGAATGCGGGGCTTGGCAGCAGGTTTGAGGGCGTCGGCAGCGGCCTGGATGTCGGGCTTGAGGGCACGGGCAAGGCTACAGATGACGGGGCCTTCCGGGGATCCCACAGTTTCAGCAATCTTTTGAACCGCATCAAAATCGCCGGGGCTGGCATAGGCGAAGCCCGCTTCGATGATGTCCACACCTAGTCGGGCCAGTTGACGGGCGATGACTAGCTTTTCTTCGGTGTTGAGGGTGGCACCGGGGCACTGTTCTCCGTCCCGCAGGGTGGTGTCGAAGATCAGCACATGGTCGAGAGCTTGCCCGTCAAAAGCGGTACTGGCGTGAGCATCCATCGGCGTAACCAAAAATGACTAAAGGAATAGAGTCTATTTTGGCATTGATCTTGGTGAACCCACCATTTCGCGCTTGCCAGAAACAGGACTTTAGACCGCGACAGCTTCAGTCGCCGGGGCAAACGAGGTGCCACAGCCACAGCTACTGGCGGCATTAGGATTTTTGAAGCGGAAACCACCGCCCAACAAATCCTCTGAGAAGTCCACCGTCATGCCGGATAGCATCGTCATGCTGAGGGGATCCACGGTCACTGACAGATCTTCATAGCTGAAAGTCTTGTCATCAGGATTGGATCCCGACTCAAAGTTCATGGTGTAGGAAAGGCCTGAGCAACCACTGGGCTTAACCCCCAGTCTCAGCACCTGTTGGCTCTCTTCATAGCGAGAGCGAAGGCGCTTGAGTTCCCGCAAAGCGTTCTCAGTCAGGTGAATCATGGTTTCAGATCGTCCACTGTTGATAGGGTTCTAGATCACTGCAAAAACAATTGGGGCGGATTCAGGGATCCCAGCCCCTTTTGAGTTCTCATTTTGAGTTCTCATTTTGAGTTCTCATTTTGAGTTCTCATTGTGTCTA
>JBHJNR010000115.1:0-13804 GCA_050330615.1 Cyanophyceae cyanobacterium | reverse complement strand
TCCTCACTGAATCTAAACCACTGACGGCCCGGCCCGTTATTTGCCCTTTTGTCTGCCTGTGGAAGGAATCCCATGTCCCCGGCTCTGAGTGTAGATCCCACCTTGATCAGTCTGGCTCTGACGCTAGCGGATGCGGCGGGTGAGGTGATCCGACCTCTATTTCGCGGAGACTTGCAGGCAGAGTACAAGGCAGCCAGCTCCCCCATCGTTACCATTGCCGACCGGGAGGCAGAACGGGTGATGCGCGGCCTAATTGAGCAGCACTATCCCGACCACAACATCTTTGGGGAAGAATTTGGGGTCAAGACCACGGGATCTCGGTATACCTGGGTGTTGGATCCCGTTGATGGCACCATCGCCTTTTCCACCGGGAAACCTCTGTTTGGCACGCTGATTGCCCTGCTGGATGGCGATCATTCCGTGTTGGGCATCATCGATCAGCCGATCTTAAAAGAACGGTGGCTGGGGGTGAAAGGACAGCTTACTCTCCTGAATCAGCAACCGATTCGGGCCAAAAGTAACCCTGAGCTGAGCCGAGCCTATCTAAGCTGCACGACGCCTGAGTTATTTGAGGATCCCGTGCATCAAGCGGCCTTTGAGCGGGTCAGCCAAGCCGTTCACATTACCTCCTATGGCGGCGATTGCTATCACTACGGTCTGGTGGCGGCAGGTCATCTGGATTTGGTGGTGGAGCGACAGTTAGCTCTTTATGATTTTGCGGCTCTGATCCCGATCATCGAGGGATCCGGTGGCCTGATCACCGACTGGAATGGACAACCCCTCACCCGCCAATCGGCAGGGGATATTGTGGCGGCAGGGGATCCCAGCCTGCATCAACAGGTGGTGCAACTTTTGCAGGGCTAGATGGGCGGATTGGCGAACGAAAACCTCTCTCTCAACGTGTCATGATCGCAATTTATCCCGGCAGTTTTGATCCGATCACCTATGGTCATCTCGACATCATGGAGCGGGCCTGTCGGTTGTTTGACCAAGTCTTGGTGGCGGTGCTAAAAAACCCTCAAAAAGTACCGCTGTTTACCCCCGAAGAACGACAGGATCAGATCAGCTTGGCCGCAGCCCATCTCAAAAATCTGGAGGTGGGATCCTTTGAGGGGTTGACGGTGGCTTATGCCCGCCAGAAGGGGGCTCAGGTCCTGATCCGAGGGTTGCGAGTGCTATCTGATTTTGATGCCGAATTACAAATGGCCCACACCAATAAACGGCTGGATGGGGGGCTAGAAACCATCTTCTTAGCCACAGCGGGAGAATATAGCTTTTTGAGCAGCAGTATGGTCAAGGAAGTGGCACGACTGGGGGGATCTGTGGAGGGATTGGTACCCCTGAATGTGGCCCAAGATTTGCGAGAACGATTTGGTTAATCCCGATGGATGGCGTGCTCCCCTCCTGGCCGGGAGAAAGTTTCTAGAGGGACAAGAAGGCAATAGCTTCCCGGAGCCAGACGTCGGTGGATTCCGTGAGGGCACGGCGGCTAAGGGTGGTGATGGCCTCAGTGATTTCGCTAGGACGGTAGCCCAGGGCCAAAAGAGCCATCTCGACCTCTTCTCGCAAGTCGGCTGAGACCGTGTTGGTGAGGCTGGGGGTTAGGCCCGCCTGTTGTCGCCAGTCGGCCAGTTTGGTCTTGAGTTCAAGGGCCAGCCGTTGTGCCGTTTTGGCCCCTACCCCAGGCGTCAGGGCCAGCACACGAGTATTGTTGGAGACAATCGCCTGCACCAAGTCGGCCAGACTGAGGGTATTGAGCAGAGCTAAGCCCATAGCAGGGCCAACCCCCGATACTTTGATCAGCTCGCCAAATAGATCTCGCTCAGAGGCGGTGAGAAATCCATACAGGGTCATCTCGGTCTCTCGTACCGCCAGATGGGTAAAGATCTGCATGGGATCCCCCAGGGGTGGCACCTGCTTCAGGGTGCGCTGGGGCACTCGGATGCGATAGCCAACTCCCCCGACCGCCAGGATTAACGCACTGCGGTCTCCCGGTTCCAGAGCCGCCAAGCTGCCTTGCAAGAATGCGATCATGCAGATGGGATCCCTGGCAATCGATTGGCTACATCCTGCTTGAGCAAGCGGCGCACCCGATTTTGGATCCCGGTGATGCGGTCAAAGGCATCCATCAACAGAAACAAATTGCGGCTATCCTCGATCGACTGTCGGGTATAGGGGGGATCCAGCAGCGGTACCAGATTGTCACGCAGCGCCCGTAATTCCCGCTGATGGGCGGCATTGACTTTGGCCTTACGGACGAAGAAGGGCAGGCTGGCATAGCGGCGACGGTCAATCCCCAACCAATATTGGATCAGGCTATCGAGGGTGGTTCCGGCGGGATCCAGGGGATGAATGGGAGGAATCACCAAACTACCCAGTCGGCAATTGCCCACAAATCCATGCACATAGAGATAATCCTCTAGGGCTTCGCTGAGATGAGACCGCTCAGCAATATCATCACCGGATAGATCCTTACTCGCGGACTCATCAAGCGTTTCCTCGTCACTCGCCATCATCTCGCCAGGATCCCCCTTGGGCTGAGCAGAGTCTCCAGTAGAAGATGATTCAGCCTCTGATGCTGGAGAACCTGACGAATCAGGGGGCGTGGGGCAAGAGGTTGGCTCTCCCTCATCTCCATTTAGATCAGATGAAAAAGAACGCGGATCTTCAGCCATTGCACACACCCATCTCCCAAAACTATAGTTTATGCCGAAGTCTATGCTGGGGTTCAACCCACAGGGATCCCTGGCCTATTCGCTGACCCAATGATGAGCAAGAGGTCAAGCAGCTTGGTACATTGGTACAGCCCTCTCATTCTGGAGTAGAGATTTGGCTTACGACAGGAATCACCCCGATTCTTAAGCTTGCTTATACCTCCTCGCAACCGGGCTCCCTAGACTCGAATCCATAGTCAATAGTTTTCCCATTCTCTGAGGGGATTGTCCAGGATGGAACGGTTTAGTAATCAGCCCCTGCGTCCTCAGCCTCACCTGGCGGTATTCTCCTCCTCCAAGGTGGGTAATTTTGTTGTGACCATCCCGCTGTTGCGGGGCCTCAAGGAAAAATATCCCGGCTGCATCCTTGATTTCTTCGGTAGCGAGATCACCGCAGATTTTGAGCAGCACTGCCCCTATATCGATGCTCATTTCCCGCTGCACACCCGGCGGGCAGATTTTTTGATGGCTCTCAGTAAACATGTCAACGACCAGATTGCTCAATTTGGCCCCTATGATCTGGCGATTAATTGCGATGAGTTTAGCGAGCTGAATCTGGTGGCAGTAACAGCTTTGCGGCCCCAGTACTTGGCCGGTGGTGGACTGACGATTGATTTTCGTCGCAAGCTAGATTCAGGCTCAGATCCCGTACAGCGAATGCTAGCTGATGATCAGTGGAATAGCTTGGCTTTTCTGGAACGCCATCGTGACCTGCTCACCAGCAATTATATCGGAGAGATTTTTTGTCGGTTGGCCTATGTGGAGACCGATTTCCTACGGCTAGAGTTACCCGCTGAGGATCCCGGCTTTGAGGTGCCGGATGTTTTGGTGCATATCACCACCACCCGCCGCGCCAAGATGTGGGGATCCCAGGGGTGGCTAGAGCTGATTCGCTGGTGTCAGACCCAGGGGCTATCGGTGGGTCTGGTGGGCAGTGCCCCCGCAAAACAGCAGGAGCTCTATCACAGCGACGGGACTGAAGATGATTTGCTAGCCCAGACCCAGATGATCGATCTACGGGGCAAGACCTCATTAATTCAGTTGGCTGGGGCTTTTCAGCGGGCCAAAGCCTGTGTTTCGGTGGATGCAGGGCCGTTGCACATTGCGGCGGCGGTTGGGTGCCCCACGGTAGGCTTATTTGGCAATGACGCTGATGGGGTGGGAGCCAGCCCTTTACATCTCTGGGCACCCCGCCTTCCCCATGTCAGGATCCCTCGCTCTGAGTTTCGGTGTGATGTCTGCTGGGAGCAGCGGTTCAAAAACGAGACTTGTTTAGTGGAGGGACATCCGTGCATGGCTCACCTGCCAACCCACGTGGTGATCGAGGCATTGTCTTGGGCTTTGAATGTTCGGGATCCTAATAAGGATTCCTAGAGCCTGATGCCCTTCAGATCTGATCTGAATTGGTGATCCACTATGGTTTTTCTATTATGGTTTCTCTATAGGCTTTCTCCCCTCGCCACAAGGGCAAGGGGTTGTGGGGGAGTACCGTCACAGGTAACAAGTGAAGAGGCTGTGACCATCCATGCCATTATCGACCGCCGACAGTGATGGAATCTACTTTGATGTGGGGCTGACCAACCGTGACATAGATGCTGCCGCTGACGGATCCACAGAAGCCCGCCGCTAAGCCCAGATCCTGGGAGCACATCGAGATCTTGTTCATGATCTCTTGGGCATCACCGATCAACGTTGCCCCCTTGAGAGGTTTGGAGAGCTTGCCCTTCTCGATCAAGTAGGCCTCTTCAACTGCGAAGTTAAATTGCCCCGTGGCACCAACGCTGCCCCCGCCCATCCGCTTGCAGTAGATGCCCTTATCCACTGAGGCGAATAGGTCATCCAGGGAATGGGGCCCTGGCGCGATGTAGGTGTTACGCATCCGGCTGGCGGCGGCATAGGCATAGCTCTGGCGGCGACCGCTGCCGGTACGAGGATGCCCAGTGCGCATCGATCCAGCCCGATCCGCCAAGAAGTTTTTGAGGATGCCATTTTCGATCAACAGCGTCCGTTGGGCGGGCATCCCTTCATCATCCATGTCGATGGTGCCAAAAGCGCAATCACTGATGCCCTCGTCCCAGGCGGTGAGACTTTCATGGGCGATCTTTTCCCCCTTCTTTGTGGCAAAGGGGGTGGTGTCCCGCTCAATTTGGGTGGTCTCCAGCAGGTGACCACAGGCTTCATGAAAGATGACGCCGCCAAACTGGTTGGCCATGATGACGGGATAGGTGCCGGACTCCACATAGTCGGCATAGAGCATGGTGTTGGCGGCTTCGGCCACTTCGGTGGCGGTGGCATCAAAGTCCCAAGCGGTCAAAAAGGCGGGATCCCCGGTATTGCCCTCGCGCTTGCCAATGGATGAGCGCTGGGATCCATCGGCACAGAGCAGGTTGCAGCCCACCGACTGGGTGAGACGAATATCGCGGCCAAAGGTGCCATCGCTGGCAGCCACCATCACCTCTTGCCAATCCCGAAAGTAAGCGGCCCGCCGGGATTGAATATGCTGAGCCTTTTTCTCCAGGGATCCATTGGCCTCCAGCAGAATCTCCCCCATCTGTTTCATGGATGAGCAGGCGGGCAACCAATTGTCCTTGCCCCGTTTTTCGCTGTAGTCCCGCAGCATTTCCAGAGAGACAGAGGGAATATGGGTGGCAGCGGTGGGCAGACTCAAGCCCAGAATAGACAGCCCTTTATCCAGCGCGGTTCTGAGTCCGGCAAAGGAAAGGTCATTGGTGCTGACATAAGAATCGGTCTGGCCCAGAAACACTCGGATCCCGGCCCCAGTAGACAGGCGCGGCGACAGACTAGAGATGATGTCATCCTCCGCCAGACAGCTGATATAGCTGACCCGCTCTAAGAAAATCTCGACAAAATCGGCCCCCGCAGCCCGCCCGATCCCCAATAAGGTGGACAAGGGATCCTCCCAACTGACATCAAACCGCTCTGGGGTGGCGGAGAAATGCAGCGAGGCCAATTCGTCAGAGAGCAATGAGGTGGAGATCATCGAAAACGTCTTAGGGAGAAGGGTAAAGGGAGTGAGACAGCGCCATCCCGGTTGGGCACAGCATTAGTCTTAATCTTCTCACCTTAACAAATTTGCCTCTTTCGTTTGAACTCTAGGACTCGGTGGCACAAATCTACCGACCCTAAACAAGGGGCTTAAGCCCCTTGCCTAAACTGCCCAATGCGAGAAAAAACTCTGCTAAGGGCTACTAGGGGAGAGATCCCGCCTTACCCCGCCAGCACCCCTGAGACCAGCGCACTGCCCAGTCCCACCAACACAAAACCAGCAAACCGCAAGTTAAGAGCACTGGTTTCCGGATCAGCTTTGAGCAGTTTAATGGCCTGATAAATGGCCCCCGCAATCGTGAGTTGTATGGCCATAAAACCCAGAAGATAAGCCACGATAGGAGTCATTTCTGCCCCAATCACCACCTCACCATAGGCATAGCCATGCAACAGTCCGGCCAAGACCGATAATAAGAGCAAAATCGTGACAGGAGGGCGGTTTTTGAGGGCTAAAAAGAGGCCAAACAGGACTACTGAGCCCGCGATTATCACTTCAGCCGCAGGGATAGTAAAGCCCATCAGATGTAGGCCCGTTCCGACAGCAGAAGCGACCACAAAACCAACAGGGATCCCTAATCCACCCTTGACAGCAACCGCCAGCAAGCCTGTGGCAATCACAAAGGCTAGATGATCTAACCCAATGACGGGATGACCTAATCCTGACAGAAACCCTTCCCAGCCAGTCGCAGGAGTTGCTCCACCAAAAGGATGATGAGCCTGTACGGGCAAGGCTAAATAGCTATTGATGGCCCAACAGGCGAAAACGTAAACCAATAGCGCTAAAATCCGACGCCGAAAAACAGGGATCCCGAACGATCCCCAGATCATAGAAATGCGATTCATCTATACCTCGCAGACGAATGGTAAGAACTTGCAAGTGGCAGATTCATCAGCGGGCATTCTGACTCAGATCGGATCCAGTCTTAGGTTTGATCCAGACTCTTCACAGTTGCGGGACAGCGGCAGACTTCCACTGCACTTTCCCCCTTACGTCTAACGGCTGCTCCCCGTTAAAGCTGATGAAGCCTTCACAAGGTATCACATTCTGGATCTGAGGGGATCCCTATTTCTTGTGTAGTCTTGTAACTGATCGCCCATCCTAGATCAGGATAGATTAGAGGCTTACCTGAGCTGGAAAATCGGGCACGAGTCGAGATGTTGTCAGGGATCCAGAGGCATCAAAAAAACTGATATGACCTACTTGATTACAGATCCAAACTTCAGTAGCCCCTGCGGCCAAATAGAGATTTTGCTTCTCCAGCATTTCAGCATCTATATTGCTCAATGATCAAACTTCTACACAGATTTCCGGAGCAATTGAACAGACCTCTTCCTGTCGAATATGGGAGTATCGAGTTGGTGAAACCCAGACAACATCCGCCACCTTGACATTATCTAGTGTCTGGATCGGGCATTCAGGAAAAACTTCCCCCTCTGGCCTCATTTGCACCAGGATACGGGCGATCTTTCCCTGCAAGATGGCGTGGGTATTCTTAGCCGGACTCATTACAATCTGGCCCCAGTGATTCAGTTCAACTTTGTAAGGCAAATCCTGAAGTGTTGGATCCTGACAGACCTCTTGCCAATTCATCTCAAAGGCTCCCAACTTTCTGCCGTTCCTCTCGTAACAGATCTAACACTTCCTCCCGCTGCTGCACAAAGCTGAGGGATCGCTTGCAGGCGTAGTCCCGCTGATCGGGCAATAGGATCTTGACTTCCTGTTTGACTCGACCAGGGGCCGAGGTGAGCACATACACCCGCTGGGACAAAAACACCGCCTCCTCCACATCATGGGTGATCATCAAAATCGTGGTGCCCGTCCGCCGCCAGACATCCAATAGAAATCCCTGCATCGATTCTTTGGTCTGGGCGTCCAGAGCCCCAAACGGCTCGTCCATTAGTAATACTTTGGGATCCGCCGCCAGGGCACGGGCAATTGCCACCCGCTGTTTCATACCGCCCGATAGCTGATGGGGGAGGGATCTGCCAAACTCGGTCAGCCCCACCACCTCTAAGTAATAGGCCACCCGTTCTCGCCGATGTACCGCCCCTACCCCTTGCAACTGAAGGCCAAAGCCGACATTTTCCGCCACGGTCATCCAGGGATAGAGGGTGTAGGACTGAAACACCATGCCCCGATCTGGCCCTGGCCCCGTCACCGGGATCCCATCGACTGTGATGCTGCCGCTGGTGGGGCGATCCAATCCGGCTATGATCCGCAGCAGGGTGGTTTTGCCAGATCCCGACGCCCCCACAATGCAAACCAGCTCGCCCGTTTCAATGTGCAGGTTGATCTGGTCGAGGGCGACATACACCTTCTGCCCCGTCTGAAAGGCTTTGGTAAGCTGACTGACCTCCAGGTGCATGGGGATCCCCCTAGTGTTGTGAAGCCAATTGGAGCCTGTTTAGACGTTGAGAACTGCTCACTAGGTTACCTATTGCTTGGTTAATGTCCAGCGACAGGTGCGTCGCAATAGATAACGCAGAGATAGATCGAGGATGAACCCAATCAGCCCCAAAACGATCAGGCAGGCAAAAATATCGTCGGTGCGAAAGAAACGTTGAGCCAACTGGATGCGCTTGCCCAGCCCCTCATTGGCCGCAATCAGCTCCGCCACCACCACCAAAGCCCAAGCCGCCGCCACATTGATCCGAAAGGTGTCGATGATATTGGGCAGGATATAGGGGCTGATCACCCTAAATAACACCTGAGGACGGGATCCCCCCAAGGTGTAGGTAACCTCAATCAACTCCTTGGGGATGAACTTGACCGCATCCATGATCATCAACGTGTTAAAAAAAACGCTGCCAATCATGATCAGGGCGACCTTGGGGGCTTCATCCAGACCCAGATAGATGATCAAGAGCGGAATGAAGGCGGGGGCGGGCATATAGCGGATGATGCCGATGATTGGCTCCAGCAAGGCCCGAATACTGGCAAAGGATCCCATCGCAATCCCGACGGGCACCGCAATCACCGCCCCAATCAGAAAGCCCAGCCCCACTCGCCGACAGCTGGCAATGGTATCCGTTAGCAAATGTCCCTGCTGCCACAGCCGTACCAGCGCCGCCCAAACCATCTGCGGAGAGGGCAGAAACCGACTATCCACCCAGCCAGTATTGGAGACCACCAACCAGACCAAAAAGGGCACGGCGACCGAGAGCACCATCAAGGACAGTTGCAACTGGGTCGGGATCCCTTCGGCGATCCGCCAAAAGACCGTGGGCGGCAGGCTGGAGCGAGGTCGGCTTGTGGGGATGGAGTTGGGCACAGAGGAGACAGCCATAACCAGGGATCCTGAGCAAGGGATAAGTGACGGGGGGTTGGGGTTAGTTTAAACCTCCCCAACTGATCGGATGTTGAGGCGGCGTCGATAAAGGATCCCGGCCCCCAACAACAGAGCACAACTGATCAACAGCCATTCTTCTGGCTCTGGCACCCCCGTCACGGTGAAGGGAGAAAAGGGTTGGGTCAAGGTCTCCCTTCCCGTCTCCACCTCTCGCTCAAAACGATCATCAGCGGCCTCTGCGGCAGCAAGGGCTTCCCGCTGGCGATCATTAACCAGCACCAGCATGGAAGAAAAAGGCGTGACGATATCGTAGTCGGAGGCGATGGCATGGATCCGATCTAAATCGTCTAAGTTGCGGTCTGTCTGGCTATAACCCAATGCGCGGATCCCATAGCGGGCCGCCAAGGGGGCAAAGGGATCCCGGTCTGTTTCCCTAACTACCTCCGAACCACTGTCTTCCAATTGCCAGCGGTAGCCATCTAGAACCGTGGATCCCTGGCTCAATTGCGCCTCCAGCCGAGTCATGACGGTTTGAATACTGGTGCCAACACCTCCCCTGCTATCGGTGATGGCCTCCAAGATGGGATCCTCATAGGCCAGGGGTAGATCGCCCAAATGCACCATCCAGAGGGGGGCACCCAACGCAGCACTATCCACCTCAGTGGCGGGATCTTGGCTGGACACTTCATACGTGCCCGCATCTGTGACCAGCAGAATCGCGTCATAGGATCGGGCCGCTCGCATCGTCTCAAACTGGTTGAGGATCTGCGGCAGAGTCAGGGATCCATAGAACGTGATGGCCTGCTGCTCTAGCTCCGCGATCTCTCCCAGAAACTGGGGATCCCGGCCAGCCGAGGCACTGAGGTAGAGATCCACCTGATTATTGGGCACAAAGAGGGTATTGAGCCACTGAAAAGTCTCCGTCAGGGATCCCCGCTGCTGCCACATGCTACGGGAGGTATCCAACACCAGCGCAAAACGGCGATTCTGAGGGATCCGCTGCTCCCGGTAAGGGTAGGCAGAGATGGTATAGGTCTCGTCGTCAGTGGCTAGGGTGATCTGATGAGCCTGGGGGTTGGGCAGCGGGGTGGCTGATAGATAAGGCGGGAACCATTGATCCAGTAACTGGGAGGTGGGTTCGCCGTTTTGCCACCGCTCGGTTTGAGCTGTCCAATAGATATTGCGTTGCTCCAGCAGGTGAGGTAGCGGCCATCCCCCCACATCGGCCATCACCTGATAGGTCATCCACAGGTGCATTCGGCCTGGGATCCTCTGGCTGAGGTTCTCTGGGTCAGACTGCTGAGGCGGCACCGGGAAGGCTCGGAGGCGATATTGCTGCGGGCCAACCTGTTCCAGAAGGGCGGGATCCACCTGTCGCTGTACCTCCTGGGTGTAGACCTGTTGGGCCGCACCGCGAGGGGCCACCACATGGGTATACCGTTGGCCTAGATCCTCCGTTTCCCCCAGCCATAAGCCTGTGATCACAGCCGTTTCAGGCAACGAGAACCCATAGAACACCTCCTGTTGCTCACTGGTGTTGTTGTCGTAGATCTCGTGGATCTCAATCTCGGCGATATCCGCTTGCGGCTGTACCTGAATCTCTTGCTTGGCCAGCCAAACCCGCTGTTGGTCAATATCCAAAAGTCCGGCCTGGATTTGGTCGCGGTTGACGGTGGATTCTAGAGCCGTGCGAATGGTAGGAGCTTCTGCTTTTTGGATGGGGATATCAAAGAATTGCTCATACAGTACCCCCGCTTCAGCCGGATCACTCAGGGATCCCTGATAGAGAAAAGGGGACAACAAAGCATTGTGCAGGGCTTGCAATCGATCTCCCCACGGGCGGGGCAGCTTGACACTATCCCAGTAGAGTTCCCGCAGGTTATGGGTTTCGGCCTCAGGACTGAGATAGCGATAGGAGGACAGGTAGGCGTTGAGCAGCCCCTCTCGGATCAGATCAGAGTCTTGGATCAGCTCTTGGCGGGCTTGATCCGACACAGGGGGATCCCGTAGCAGGGCAAAGGCTTGCACCTGGGGCTGAGGGTACAGGATCGCAGATATGGCCAGCCAGATCCCCAGAACCGTCGCTACCCCCAAACCTGTACGTTGGGATCCCCAGGTTGAGGCCAGTTGGGTGAGGGTCTTCCAGCCCGCCCGCAGGTAGAGCCAGGTCATGGCAAAGGGCAACAGGATAAATACCAGCCCGCCCCCACCGATCACCAGCGCAGCCCCTCCATATACGAACAGCAACAAGGGAATGAGTTCTGCCGAGGTGTAGCGCAGGTCATCCAGCCACCCAAAGCGGAAAAAGAATAGGCAGGCCCGCAGCACAACCATCACCATCAGCGGCACATACAAACTCAACAGGATGCCGCCGTAGACCCCCACCCCTAGTAGCAGACTATGGCCCGTCAGTTGCAGCCAACCGCCTAGTCGTCGCCAAACTCTTTCTGGCCCCACCAGATGGATCCCGTAAGCCAACAAGGCCACCACAAAGGTGATAGCCATCCACAAACTGGCAGCGGGCATCTGCCGAAAGACAAACAGCCGCACCAAACACAGCAGGATCAGCGGTGCCTCCAGACCAAAAAATAGCTGCATCAACCGCCCCGGCCGATGGTTACCACGACGCATGGCCCAGAGGGTGGAAGCGACCGGCACCACCAGCAGGAGCAGAAAGGTCAGCAGCAGTTCGAGATTGAGGATATCTTCCCCCATAACCAGCAGCAGAGCGATCCCCACCAAGGGCAACAGACCCAAATAGATCAACAACAGGGATCCCAGGTTCCAGCCCCAGAAAATGCTGTAGCAGAGCCAGTTGAAGCATCGCCGCCAGAAGCCAAGCTGGGCAGAAGGGGAGACAGGTTGAGGGGGCATAATCGGGATCCTTTTGAGGTCAGTTTTTGAGTGAAATGATGACTGAATCAACTGGGGATTAGCTAGAGCTTTCGGCCGCAAACACTGATTGCACCTGGGTTTGAATCTGTTCTACCAACGCCTGCACCTCAGGTTGATCGGGGGCATGGGATCCCTCGATCAGGGCGGACACCAAGACCCACTGCGGATCCCCGCCGCGTAGCTGTGCCCCCACCCGACTGAGCAGGTTATCGGTGCTGCCCTGAGCCGACTGGAACCAATAAAAGCCCGACAGGGATCCCTGCTCTAGTGACAGCCAACGGGCTTGGAGTCCTGGCCATAGCACCGCTGTCATCTGCTCCACCCGCAACCCATGCGCCGCCCAACACAATTCGGGGGCATGTTGCTGCCGCCACGTGCTACTACCCACCAACAGCAGGGATCCCTTCAGATCAGGGGTCTCAAACTGTTGCTTCAGCACGGCTGTCCCCACCTCGGGGCGAAAGAAATCCAGTTCAGCCGGGGTCAACTCTAGAGACTCCGTCATCCACTCTGGGGATCCCTGCCAAGTCTGAAGGTTCAGCGCCACAGGCATGGGATGGACGGGTGCTATGCCCAGGGATCCCAGCCAAAGCAGCGGCAATAGCAACACCACGAACAAGGGAGGGGGCGGGAAAGCGGGGGAACCCGTTTCAGACTGAGGTGAGGATGCCGGTTGCAATGCTGGGGACGGTAGCCATTGCAGCGCCGCCCAACTTAGGCCACAGGCGGCCACAAACCCCAGCACCCCCAGCGGCACATGCAGCGTCTCCGCCAACCAGGGTTGCCCCAGCCCATAGCCAACCACCACCAAGGCCCAAACCCGCAGGATGTTGGCCACCACCAGGGCGGCAAAAGTCACAACTGCCACCCCCAGCCAGCGCCAGCCGATCGGTCGCCGCTCCAGCCAAGTGGCCCCCAGCAAAAAGCAGCCCCCCACCCACAGTCCCTTGAGACCGCTACAGGGCAGATCCACATGAGCGATGCCGTTTTCTAGCAGGATGATGTCGTGGGACGAGATCGCCGCCAGCCCTGTCCCCCGCAACAGTTGCTCCACCACCTGGGCCGTTAGTAGGCGAGCGGGAAAGCCGAGTCCCGTGCCAAGGGTGGTGCCAAAGGGAATCAAGCCCGATAGCAGCAGCACAAACGGTAACCCCCGCCACCACAGGGATCCTGAGAGGAATCCGCCCAAGAGACCATAGACTCCCCAACCCAGCTCTAAACTATCCGCCAGGGATCCCGGCCAGGATCGCCCCACCACAGGCATCAACGCTGAAGCCAGCAGCAACAGGATAGGCCCCCACCGCCAACCGGGATCCCAGTCAATCTGCTCCAGTTTGCGACCGATTCCCAGCCCCACCAGCGCCAAGCCCGCCAACAGCCACAAGATCAAACTCAATCGGGATCCCAGTGATGCAGCTCCTTCCAGCAGGGATCCCCAGTGAAGCAGCAACCAGAATCCGGTCAGGAGGAATGGCAGCACCCTCCGATCAAGTCGATGAGATAACTGGCGCAGCTTAAAGTGTTTCATCTGTCTTTTATCTACTCTGAGTCTTATCGACTTGGGTTCACTGTGGACTTATGTCTTCTGTCTGCTCTGGTATATCCCAACGGGTCGAGGTTACTCCGTAATCGAGATCACATCCTGGTCTCGGATCGAGGAGGATAGTTGAATTGAGGGTAGTGCTAGTCAAATAATGATTCATTATAGTGATGGAGAAAATTAAATATCATGCCAATATGGTTTTCGAGTTTCTTGGAGAAAGATAGACTTTTCCTAACGAGCCTGCCAATCCGCTGCCTAAGAGTATTATTTAATCGCTCAATTAATGATGTCTGACC
>JBHJNR010000114.1:0-10547 GCA_050330615.1 Cyanophyceae cyanobacterium | reverse complement strand
CTCGACCAGGGGCAGCGCAGGAGCAGCGCCATCGGCAGCAGTTTGTCCGGGTGGTGGAGCAAGTAGAGGAAGCTCTGGCCCAAACACCGGGATCCTATTTTCTCGATCAGTTCAGCACGGTGGATGTGATTTTTACCCCTTATGTGGAGCGGATGAATGCCAGCCTGTTCTACTACAAGGGCTACTCACTGCGGCAGGACAATCCCCGGATGCAAGACTGGTTTGCAGCGATGGAAAGCCGAGCCACCTATCGGGGCACCCAGAGTGACTTTCATACCCATTGCCATGATCTGCCGCCCCAGATGGGGGGATGCTGGAGCAATGATGTGCCGGAAGCCCTCGTTAACCAGGCCCGCGTCGATCAGGGGCCGTGGGTGGGATTGCCAGATGTGGCCTATCCCGAACCTGAAACCGCCCAGGCTGAGGCGCTGTTTCGCACCCTCCGCCATCGAGATATCTTGATCAAGGTCAATCCCACTGAGGATGGGGTGTTTGACCAGGCTTTGCGCTGTGCCCTCACCCAGCTGATGACGGAACAGCCCTGCCCGCCTCCCCCTGGATCTGACAGTGGATTGCGCTATCTGCGAGATCGGGTCAATGTGCCCCGCGATATGTCGATCTATGCGGCTAAGCGGCTACGGGATGCCCTGGAGTCCACAGCCGCCTTAGTGGGCACAGCCCAAGGGATCCCGATTCCTGTGCAACACCGCCGAGATCAGGATCCCTCCCCTTTTCTGTCGGCTTCTTAGGGCAAGGTCTAGCTTTCTCAATGGCTTTTGTTAGTGACTTGCTTTCGTTAGTTACTTTCAGGAGGGGGGTCGAGAATGATGGGGCGGCTGGCGATGAAGTCACTAGGATTGACGTTCTCCACAAACCTGCGAAATTCTTCCTGCTCGGCCTCATCTGCATCTTGATTCATGGGCAAAGAGGCTTCTACAATCACCTCTTCCACTGTCCAAATTGGCACGTTGGCCCGTAGAGCAATGGCGATGGCATCGCTGGGACGGCAGTCGATCTCCTGTTTCTTTTCTCCCTGGCGGGTGGTCAAGACTGCAAAAAATGTATTGTCCAGCAGGGCGTGAATGACGATCCGTTCCACCTCAATGCCCCATGTTTCCCAAGAACTCAGCATCAGGTCGTGAGTCATGGGGCGCACAGGTTTCTGATCTTCGAGGGCCTGAAGAATCGCATTGGCCTCAGCACGACCTACCCAAATGGGCAAAGCTCTCCGCTCACTGCCATCCCGGAGGATAACGATGGGCGTTTGGTTGACTGCATCTACTGCTATGCCAGCCACATGCATCTCAATCATGACGCTTGTCCCGCTTCCAGTGAGTGTGATCCTATCCTACTCCGGGGTGATGGGGTAGCGAGGGTGACAGCCCCTAGTCGCCCTGTACTGGGCTGTGAGCCTGCATCGATCCCCCCATCACCCCAAAGCTCATCAGCGGTTGGCCCTTGTGGGTGACAAATCCAGGAATTATGGTGTGAGCAGGACGCTTTCTGGGGGCGACCAGATTGGAGTATCCCAGCCTCAGGCTGAAGCTAGAACCACGATTCTGGAAGCTGATGCCGGTGCCAGGCAGAACCACGCCGGATCCCAACCCATCGAAATTGGACTGGATAGAGGAGACCATCATGCCAGCCTCGCCAGATAGACCAGAGAGGAGGGGTCAAGATTCTATGGCGGCAAGCATGGCTTGGATCCCGTCTTGAATCCGGGCTTCACCCTCTGCCTCTAGTTTTAATGCTCCTGATTCCTCAAAAGTAATCTGACTGCTGAGCAGAAAGATCCCTTTCAGTTGATGGGTGGCTCCCATGACGGTAAGCAACGGCTTGAGGCCGTAGTCAATCGCCAAGAGGTGAGCGATGGTGCCGCCAGTAGCGATCGACATTACGGTTTTGCCCATAAAGGCATTTTGATCCAGGAGATCCAAGAGAGCCTTGAGGATCCCGGTATAGGTGGCCTTATAGACCGGGGTGGCGATGATAACCCCTTGGGCAGCGGCGACTTTGGCCTGAATCTGCTGCAAAGCCGGACTCTGAAAATTGCCGTAGACCAGATCTTCGGGGGGCAGATCCTGCACAGCCACAGAATCTAGCGTGTGGCCTTGGGCTTGCAACTGTTCCCCCACATAGGACAACACAGCGGTAGAGCGAGATTTGGGGGTAGGACTACCCGAAATCAAAACAATGTGAGACATCGCAACACGTTAAGAGAGTTAGATAGGCTAAGTCAGCGGCTGGGGTTATTGTATCGGGATCCAGGGATCCAGTAGCGGGATCAAGCGATCAAGGTTACTGGATCCAATTAGGATTCTAAGGGTCACAGTGCAAATGACTCAGCCCCACCCTTCAAGACTAGGCCCCCTCAGGATCGGGCTTCTTCGGGCCGTAGTTCCAAGACCCGTTCTTCTGGCACTAGATAATCAGCTCCATCTTTATACTGCCAATCCACCATCACGCCTTTGCCATCCCGTAGAGCCGTCCGCCCTACCCAAGCCCCCATCGTGGCCTGATGATCGCTGGCCCGGAAGGTCAAAGGGCCCGCAGGAGAGTCAAACTCTACCCCACGAGTGGCCTCAATCATCGCCTCGGGATCCTCAGATCCGGCCTCATTCAACGCCGCTGCAATCGCCTGAAAGGTGTTATACCCAACGATGGATCCCAGGCGGGGATAGTCGTCGAACTTGGCTTGGTAGGCCTCCAAAAAGGCTTGGTGCTCAGGGGTCTCGATGTCATACCAGGGATAGCCCGTCACGATCCAGCCCTCTGGGGTTTCCTCTTGCAAGGGATCCAAATACTCAGGCTCTCCTGTCAACAGGCTGACCACATCTCGATTTTGGAAGAGGCCACGGGTATTGCCCTCTCGGACAAATTGGATCAAATCACCGCCGAAGGTGACATTAAAAATCGCGTCGGGATTATTCCGCTCTAAGGCTTGAACTGTGGATCCCGCATCGATTTGGTTGAGAGCTGGATACTGCTCCGCCACCCATTCCACATCCGGTCGCCGCTCCGAGAGCAAGGCTTTGAATGCCGCCACCGCCGAGGTGCCATATTCGTAGTTGGGGGCCACCACCGCCCAGCGCACCGCATCCAATTGGGCTGCTTCTTCCACCAGCATGGCTGCTTGCATGTAGGTGCTGGGGCGGAGCCGGAAGGTATAGCGATTGCCCTGTTCCAGGGTCAGGGTATCTGTCAACGGTTCTGCCGCCATAAAGTAGACCTGATTCTGGCGAGCAAAATCCGCGACAGCTAAGCCCACATTGGACAAGAAGGTTCCGGCCAAAAGGGTCACCCCCTCGCGGGAAACCAACTCATTGGCGGCCCGGAGGGCATCGGCGGGGCTGCCATTGTCATCCCGCGAGATGACCTCCAAGAGTCGTCCCCCCAGGACACCACCAGACTCGTTGATTTGCTCAACCGCTAACTGCCACCCTTGCCGGTAGGGGATCGTAAAAGCTGGGATCCCGGAGTAACTGTTGATCTCGCCGATTTTGATCACGCCAGCCTGGGCCGCTACCTGCTGACGCAGGCTCAAGGCACCCCAAGCTCCAACCAATCCGGCGGATCCCAGTAGCAGTTGACGACGGGTAAGGGGAGGCAAACTCATGGACTCAATTAACCCCAATGATTATTGGTCAAATCTACCATAATGTATTGGTTAGATCCACCATAATCCCAGTGGAGTTGCCGCACCTGCGGCAAGCTCACTCAACGCATACATCCACTACCACAGGCTTTCTCTAGTGTTCCAGGGCCAACCTTAGGCTTCAATCTCAAAGGTTATTCCCTTCTCTAGAGCCAAATTGACGGTATCGTGATCCACCAGATTGGTGTCTGATAATTCAAGGTTATAAAAGTCGATGTAATCGGGATCCTGAAAATGAGGCCCTGCATGCCAAGTCCCCACATCTAGCTTGATAAAGCAATTCCCAGGGATCTTAAAGACTACAATCTCATCTGGATTGAGGGGGGTTGAACGGGAGGGAGCTACACCGAGGTACCACGCTTGCCCCCCCAGGGATCCCAGGCATTGCGTGCATTGGCGATGGCGAGTGATCTGGGCAAAGCTCAACCCCTTGGGGTGCAGACGCATCAGATAAAAACGTGGGATCCCTTGGTCTAGGACCAACTGGGCATCCTCCTGATCAAAGGCTTTCCCATCCTGGCTCGGTGTGATCATCTGGCCATAAGGGGCAAATGACTCAGGAGTAATGATTTGGGCCTTGAGGCGTTTGAGGGTAACGGTTGACATCGTGGCAGCAGTAGAGGGAAATGTGAGCACATCTTAAACCGTCTTAGCTGGCCTCCCACAGGTCAGGATTGTTATCCTCCAGGTTTTCCGGCTCTGTACCATCCAGGAACTCTGCCTCAGCGAAAATGAACTCGGTTATCACATCGGTTGAGGTGTCTGGAGAAACATTCATACCCTCTTGATCCAAACGATTTTGATCCATACCGTCTGGATCCATCTCTGCCATCTCTCTTGCCTGCTGGTCAGCGAAGACCTGCGCCTGTTCGGGATCCCAGGTGGATTGGTTGCGAAGCTGGAGCATTTGATGAGCAGAGGCGAGGGGCCGACTGGGGCTCACCGCTCCGCTGGGGGTTCTTGCCCGCAGAACTTCAGCCTGTTTGGCGTAGATCCGATCCAATAGCTCTTGGGCCTGAGTCAGGGTTGGATTAAGCCGTAAGGCTGTGCGAATAGACTCGATGGCATGGTCAAATTTTGCCCAACGAACATAGAGCCGGCCTAGCTGAAAATGCATCGGCGCATGACTGCGATTCACTTTCAGGCCATCTTGATAGGACTTCAGGGCAAATTGCAGATGATTACGCATCCGATGCACTTCAGCGATGCCAAAATGAGCATCCACGACATTGGGATCCCGTTGCAGCACGGTCTCAAACTTACTGATTGCTGATTCCACCTGGCGAGATTGCAAGACTCGCTTACCACTATCACTTTTCTCTTTACTGTGATCCAATGTCGCCAGTCCCTGAGCTGCCAACGCATCCCAAAGATGAGGATTCAAATCGAGCGCTTGTTGATAATGATCGATAGCCTCCAGATACTGACCCTGAGCTGCCAGCCATTTACCCATGGCGTACTGAGCCCGAGCATTGGTGGGTTCTTGCTCTAGGACTGCCCGGATCAGAGGCTCCGCTTGGGCCAGATTTCCCGCCAGCATAAGTGCCAAGCCAAACTCTAGTCTCAACTCAACGGTAGGATTAGCGGCCAGGATGAGAGCAGTCTGAAAGGCGGCTAAGGCAGCTGCTAGACTCCCCTGCAGGGTCATGGCCAACCCCATGCCCTGATGGGCTTCCAGAAAATCGGGATCCAGTTCAAGTGCCTGCCAATAAGTATCAATGGCGTGCTCAAATTCCCCCCGCAGGTGGTACACATCAGCCGTACGACAGAGAGCTTGGGCCAGATTGGGGTTGAGCATCAGAGTCTGGCGGAGCTGTTCGAGGGCAGGAGACCAAGCCTGAGCAGCGATATGGACTTCAGCTATCTTCAGTTTTAAGATTGCCTGTTCTTCCTTTGAGCTGCCGTTGTCCTCAAGGCATAGCTGCTCTGCCTGTTGAAACTGTTGCAGGGATCCCTGTAGATCGTTTAAGTCAAGTTGACGTTCCCCAATCTCCACCATCAGCTGAGTCAAGGGGCGGACAGATCCTGGCAGGTGCAGTCGGTGAGCTGCGTCATAGCATTTCAGGGCGGCATTCAAATCTCCCTCATGGCGGTGAGCATGGCCTAAGAGCATTTGGGCGGGGGCATAGTCAGGATTGACCTCCAATACCCGTACCAAGAGAGGCCCAGCCTGTCGCCATTGTCCTGCTTGAGTCAATAACAGCGCCTTTTGATAATCCTGGATCATCTGCCCTTTCTGGTCAATCTTGAGGGGAGCTGACGTTGTAAAAGGGTTCCAGACTGATGTTGTTGCGGTGTTGATGGTGTTGGTGGTGTTGGTGGTTGCCGTTTTAGAGGCCACAGGTATTCTCCCCTGGCCACCCCAGCTCCGAGTCATGGCCCACCAGACTACCCCAGCCAACACGCCGGTCAGGGATCCCCACAGTAGTAATGTTCTGAGCAGCGACCACTCAAAATTTGGGGAGTCTGAATTCTGGGATCCAGTTGTCTCCTCGGCTGAGCGTAAGCGGCCTAGATCTACCTCAATTCGGGGCGGATTAGAGGAGGGATCCCCTGATGTGCTAGCTGGATCCACTTGGGCTTGCGCTACTGCTAACGTCCGTTGCACAGCAGGATCCGACCGCCAACGCTGGTTAGCCGCAGAGGATCCCAAAGCCACCACCGACTGCTCCCATTGCCCTGCCTGTGCCAATGCTAAGCCCCAATCACGGCGATAACGAGGGTGCTGAGGAGCTTGATCCACCGCTGACTGAAGGGAGGATAGGGCTGTCTCTCGTAACGCTTCATTGTTTTGAGCCGTTTGCCAGAGGGCTACCCCCAGCCCGTGTTGGAAACGAGCCCCCTGATCTAGGCGAGCCGCCTCCGTCATCGCGGTCACCCCAGACTGATTCTGCTGCAATCGCGCCCAGCCCAGCCCCCAGTGCGCGTTTGCCAAAGTGGGATCCTCAGCAATCGCCTGACTAAAGGCAGTTTCAGCCTGCGGGTAATGGTGTTGTAACAGGTGAGCCTGTCCCTGTTGCTCAGCAGAGAAGGCAGTGGCGGGCTGTTGCCGCAGGACAGCAAAGATGGGATCCAGATGATCAAACGGGGCGGATGACCCGAGTTCCCAAGCCATGCTGCCGTGGCGAATAGCCAGTCTCCACTGTTGTTGGCGGGCATAGGCCACCGACAGGGCATGTTGAGTATCCGCCCGATAGGGATCCTGCTGAATCACCACCTCTAGCCGACGGATGCCCTCTTCCACCTGCTCAGTGGCCACCAACACTCGACCCCAAGCTGTTTGGTAAAGCAAGTTGCTACTGACCCGCTCTGCCGCAACCTGATAATGCAGCAAAGCCTCCGCGACAAGACCCCGCTGCTCCAAAACCTGTCCCAGGCCAAAATGAGCTTGTGATTGTGCCGAGTCAATCGCCATCGCCTGCCGAAAGGCCTCCTCTGCCCTACTCCAATCTCCCCGGCGGGACAACAGTTCTCCCAGGGCAATCAAATCAGCCATCTGGTTGGGATTGGCTGCCATCTGCTGCTCCAACTCAGCCAGCTCTAGATCGATGGCCTCCACCTCTTGCTGGACCCAGTCCCAATCCCCCCCTCCCATAGGATCTGAGCTAACCCAATTCCAGGGGTTACGCCGAGCTTGTTGATACTGAGTCAGAGCTGTTCCCACCTGATTGCGCTCCAATTGATGGGCGGCTTCCTGACGGGCTTGCTCATAATCCTGCCGTAGATACCATCCCCCTAGCCCCAGGAGGGATCCCAGCCCTAGGCAAACCAATCCCCCTACCGCCAACCGCTTGACGCGCTGACCCGTTACGAATGAAGACGGAGATTGAGGGGGCCAATCGTCAGGTTCACGATCGGAATCGTGGGGATAGAGGGCCTGATTGGGGGAATGGTTCATCATGTGAAGCGGCCTGATACTAATGGCTATTATGGGTTTGCATAGTTTGAATACCCTCCAAAACCCAAGATAGTTGGGATCAGAGACAGGTAGGGTTTACAACCTTTTAAATAAAGTTTAGGTCAGACAATCTATGCAAGAGAAGAGGCAGATCGCTTAAGTCAAGAGCACTATCACGGATATCAGCACTGATATCAGCATGGATATCAGCACGGGATCCCTTGTTTGGTATAGTCCTTTCTCAGTGTGTGATTGAGTCAACCCCATGAGACCCCAAGAGAATGAATGGGAGCTCCCAGTTGTAAGACTATCGGCTCAATCCCGATCTGGGTCACAGGGTTTGGATCTAGATCCTGGAGGGATCCCAATACTGAGGGTCAGTGGGTCCAGAACAATGTGTCCAGAACAATTGGAGTCAAGATGAAGAACACCCCCTTCTAAAAGCCCAGATCCATGCCCCAAGCCCCAAGCCCGACTGGATTTCTGAATCTAGACAAGCCAGCTGGTTTCACCTCTCATGATTGTGTCGCCCTGGTGAGGAAAGCCTATGGCACTCGCAAGGTGGGACATGGGGGCACCCTGGATCCTGCTGCCACTGGGGTGTTGCCGATGGCTTTGGGACAGGCCACCCGGTTCTTATCCTTTCTTTCAGGTCAAAAGCGTTATCGGGCCACTTTTCGGCTGGGGGTGACCAGCGATACAGATGATGCCACCGGACAGATCACGGTCTTTGCCCCCAGTCAGGATCCCTCCCTCCTCTTGGAGTTGGCCCCGATCGAAGCGGCTTTGCAGACGATGGTGGGATCCATTTTTCAGATTCCCCCCCTATATAGCGCAGTCAAGCGGGATGGTCAGAAACTCTATCAGCTAGCCCGCCAAGGGATCCTAGCCACTGATCTCGAGATTCCAGCTCGCCCAGTCACCATTCAGCAAATTCGCATCCTCGCTTGGCGACCGGGTCAGTATCCAGAGCTTGATCTGGATATCCTCTGTGGCCCTGGCACCTATATTCGGGCCATTGCTCGGGATTTGGGCCAAAAACTAGGCTGTGGTGGTCTGATGAGCGCCTTGGTGCGCTCCCAAAGCGGCCCCTTCCTTCTGGAGGCCAGCGTCCCTCTCGATCAGATCCGGCACATGACCTCACCTGCGTCAGTGTTGCTGCCCATCAACCAGGGATTTGCCGATCTGGCGGCAGTCCGGCTGGATCCTGAGTTGGCTTGGCGCTGGGGCTGCGGCCAACAGATCCCTGTGGAAGCTCTTTCCCTTGAGGCTCAGGAGCTGGCTCTATTCGAGGCTCCAGTTGATGGGGATCCGGAACCCTTATCGAGGCTAGAATCTCCCCACAAAAACCGCCCGGTGCAAGTGCTCCGAGCGGGGAATCTAGATGAACCAGATCACTTTTTAGGATTAGGCCAGATCGAAGCTGATCACCTGACAGCCCTCAGAGTTTTGCCTCAGATTTCAACGCGACCATAGAACAAGCCTTGGATGCGAACCTCATGCACCTCAAGAGTGCCCTGTTCGCTGCTGGAGGGCTGAATACTAATGAAGGATCCCGCCACTTCGCCGGTCACAGGATCAACGCGGGCGATCCGCAGAGAGAGGTGTCCTTCTGAGAGTTCGTCGGTTTTGGTGGTGGCCTCAAACTCATCCCGTGCTGCTTGCAAGCCCACAGCTTCCTCATACCCGGTGGCCGAACCACGACCCTTGGGATCGAGGAAAGAGCTAGAGCGATAACCAGGCACCAAGAATTTCCCTTCAAAGTCGGTTGAGGAGTTAATGGCATGGTCAGAGCCACTAGCGGTGGCATCCAACTCTTTGAGGCTAAACAGCAAAGGCACCAACTCGCGGCGGGGCATTTGGGCGGTGGTGGGTTGAGAAGCCATGCCATCCACCACCTTGAGGCGGAGGGTGGTGTTATCTACGGCAGTTAGGTCTGCCTTGACAGGGCCGATGGTGGCCGCGTACAGCATAATGCCGATGGCTTTGACAAATTCTTTATCGCCGTTGCGCTTCTCCTCTTCCACCTCCAATTGCACAGGCTGGAAGCACAAGTCGGTCATCCGTACTGTCTGACCAAGCGGGATATCAATCCGGCCACGGGCAGAATCTGCCACTGTGGGACAGAGACCAGCCTTGCCGGTGTTGCGAATTTGATCGTAAGTGAGGGGGTTTTGAGCGGCCTCAACCCGACTGCCCAGGGTCATCAACCCCACGCAAAGAGCCAGCAAGAAAGCAAAAATAGATCGATAGCGCATGGTTAACCTCGTCAACGGCAAAAAGGTGGGATTTTAAGGGCGAGCAGCAACACTCAAATCATGAACTCAATTAGGTCAGCTCACAGATCAACTCAATGAGATGAACTTAAGCAGCAGTCACCACAAACTCAACATCTGAGCAGGGTATTACCCCAGCACCTCACTAAGTCAAGAGTCAGGCTAGGCCTAGAGTCAGAGTCTTAGGGGCAAGGCCATCCCCATTTCGCAAGAAGTGACCATTGAAAGGAGTTATTTCAAAAGGGCTTTGCTGTGACACAAGCACCGAGATCATTGTACGCAATTGTGTGTACGCTGAGATGATTTGGGGGATTGAGGCCGTAATTCTGATTTTGGCGAAAAGCGGTTCAGCCCTTGGTAATGACGGTATTATCGAGCCATCTGAATCAGTCGGGGGAGCCAAAACTGTTGAGAGAACAGAGATAGTACCATCCTGGGTCCTCTTCGCCAAAGGTTGTCATGCCCTCTACTGGAACCAGTTTTCCCAGCCCTTCAATCTATCCCAAGGGATCCCGGTTGGATCGTCACCCTGGATTGTTGAAGACAGAGAACAACGGCACTAGCATTGTTCAATCCTCATCGATCTCCAGCTCTAGTAGGTGGCGATAGGGAGTGACCAATTCTGGGGAATGAAAGGCTACCGCTCGCAGGGTATGCCAGTCCTCCAGCGGCTCAAAAACAGTATTGTATTCATTCCGTTCCAGCCGCTCAGCTAGCG
>JBHJNR010000113.1:0-11693 GCA_050330615.1 Cyanophyceae cyanobacterium | reverse complement strand
GCCACATCGGGATCAATGAATAATGACACTTCACTGCCTACGGCTTGTAAACGTTGCACCGCCGCGCGCACTTCCTCTTCACGAGCGACCACATCCAGCCCCCCTTCCGTGGTGACTTCTTCCCGCCGTTCAGGCACAAGGGTGACATAGTCCGGCTTGAGGCTCAAGGCAAAGTCCACCATCGCTGGGATGGCAGCCATCTCCAAGTTGAGGCGGGTGCGCACCGTCTGCCGCAATAGCAGCAGATCGCGATCCTGCATATGACGGCGATCTTCCCGCAGGTGAGCTGTGATGCCATCGGCTCCAGCCAACTCCACCAGCACCGCCGCCGCCACTGGATCTGGCTCTACGGTTCGGCGGGCCTGTCTGACCGTAGCCACATGATCGATATTGACCCCTAGACTTAGCACTGTTTCCAAGTTTCTAGACTCTGTCCATCACGAGAAGGTAGGCTCTATTCGTCAACATAGTTATCTTGACGCAGGAGCTTTAGCTACTTTAACGTATCTGCGTCAGCTCCCTAATCCCTATCCACGCTCCCCTCGGTTGGGGACACCCACAGAGGCAGGAAACGCCTAGTCTTGGCCAGGGTTGAGGCGGATCATTTCCCAGGTTACATAGGTGCCGATGGGGCTCCAGAGCAGATAAGGCACCAACAAAGCCGCCGCTGTCAACGAGAAGGATGCTACCAGCAGAGTCAGGATCCCTCCCAGCAGCCACCCCGTCAGCCCCACCATCGCCCCAATCCGCAAACTGCGTAGTCCACAGAGGGCAGGCATATAGGCCAGGATGATAATTTCAAGAGCACCGTAAGCCACCATCCACCAACCCACTTGGGGTGGATTCTGCTCCCAGAGCCAAGCTGCCGAGCCAATGCCACACAAAAAAATTGAGATCCAAATCACCGGAATCAAGCGCTCGAAGGTGAGCCACTCGGGCCGCCGCAACCCCATAAACCAAGCATAGTTTCGGGGAGACTTGTAGGTCTCGGGCAACAGCAGATTGACAGCAAAGGCAAGGGCCACTGCACTGAGGGCACAAAGGCCAAACGTGATCGCAAAAGAGGGCACCATCACCTCACCTGTTGTGGTCTTGGCAAGTCAGTTTGACTAGACTTGGGCTCAATCGCTTGACTAGTTCTCGACGGTATCAATCTACCAACTCCAAACAAGGGACTTAAGCCCCTTGCTGAACTACCCAAGGGTAGAGAGAGCTCCGCCAAGAAGTACTAGAACACCTACGGTCGGTCACCCAGTCGATCCCACCAAGCTTGCACATTAACATCCAACAACGGCCCTAGCTGCAAAACCTGGAGGAGCTGAGGGGTGGAAATATCCTGGCACTCCTGCTGTGGCCACGTACCACAGCGGGGGGACAGATGCTGATCGAGACAGGCCAGATAAAACTCCTGCAACCGATCAAGGGGCAAATGCAGCCGCAGATCCTGAACTAACTGCAGCCAATAGGTGGCCGACTGCAAGTGATGAGCAAAATGGATCGGATCAAAGTCATGGGCGATCTGCCAGAGATGTTGATGGATCAGATCACTGAGGGTCTCAGCTGCCTCAGAACGGCGCAGATGACAACCTAATTGGTCGGCCTCATCCAAAATGGCCCGCAACTCACCGGTCATATCCTCAATCGTGGGCAGATCTTCCTCCGTTTGCAGAGATATTAAGCAACCCCGCAGCCTCTGATTAAGGGCAATCTGAGCTGCCGCCTGCAACTCCTCGGGCACTGGTAGATTGTCCTGCCGCAGACCCAGCAAAATGCTGTAGTTGTCCAGGTAGATCTGACGGTAGGTTTCCCCCAATCGATCTAAGGTGTCTTGGGTCAAAGACTGCATTAACCGTTGCCGATCATCTCCAAATAAATGGCTCAGATCAAAAGTCTGGGATCCAAAGTGATTGCCAATCGCCATCACCAAGGCCGGGCTGCTGAGACGACGGGATCCCTGTAGTAGCTCCTGCTTGAGATCTTCAAACTGTCGCCGCCCTGGAAACGCCATCACACCACAGTGGAAATCCCAGCCCCCCAAATGCAGCACCGCATAGATCAAGTCATGGATCTCCTGGGTACGGGGGGAATGCAGCAACAGCCGGCCCACCACCAGGGATCCCGAACCCATCCCGCGCCGCTCTCGATCCAGATGTTCGATGTCATAGCCATAGACTGTGCCCTGACGATGGCTCTGCACCACCACCGAGGTGATGGCAAACTGGGCCGCGATCTGGGTCAAGCTGATCAAGACGGGGCGAACCAGCTGTCGATAGAGATCCGCTCCATCCCGAAATTGGGCCACATTGCTGGGGGCCAAGCTGAGCCGCGAGACAAACTCAGGCTCCAAACTCAGGCTGGACACCTCCCCCGCCAGCTCGATGGCACGGGCAGCATAGCGCAGAATCTGCACCCCTTCAGGCCGCGAGATCTCTTCAAAGAACCAACCACAACTGGTGAACATCAACTGGCCAAACCGCTGCATCTCTAGCAGCCGTAGCACTTCGGTCTGTTCCGGAGCCGAGAGAGGTCGCCGCTGCTGGGTCGCCCAAAACGCTGGCAATTGGTCGCGATCTAAAATCACGTCGATGTAGGCATCCCGCGCCCCCCAGGGATCCTTGAGATAGGGATGAGCCTGGGCACTAAAGATGCGATTCAGCTGATCCCGCAGCCAATTGAGGGACTGTCGCAACGGCTGCCGCCAGCGCTGATGCCACCCCCCCCCGCCTCCACAACCACAATCTCGCGTCCAGCGACCCACCCCATGCGAACAACTCCAGGCGGTGACGGGCTTCAGCTTTACCTCCCACTGCGGCGGATTGAGACTGAGAAAATGACTGTAATTGGTGACTGTCCAGCCCCGTTGGGGAAACTCAGACACAAACCCATAGGCAATGGTGCGCTCCACCCCACGTTTGTGATGGCCGAAGGTCTCGCCATCGGTGGCACAGCTGACCAACTGGGTACGCTCCGGATCAGGATCCATCGCCCCCGCCAGCCGATCAGCCATATGGGCGCTGTTGTAGACCAAGTCGCTAAAGCCCAGATCCCCTGAGATGGGGCCGTCATAAAAGAAGATATCCAAATAGCCGCTGCCATCGGCGGTGAAACAGCGATAGGGACGCCGGGGATCAATCTGACCATTGCCGACATCCTGCCAGGGGCTGTTGGTCTGAGCAGCTCCCTCTGCCCCTAAGGGTCGGCATGCCTCCGCCTGTGTGGGGGCCAAGATGATGAATCGGATCCCTTCGGTCACCAAGGCTTTGACAGTGGCCTGATCAATAGCAGCCTCTGCCAGCCACATGCCCACGGGATCCCGGCCAAAGCGATAGCGAAAATCGGCGATGCCCCAGCGGATCTGGGTGCGCTTGTCGCGGTCATTTGCCAACGGCAAAATCACATGGTTATAGACTTGGGCGATGCCATTGCCATGCCCCTGCAACCGCTCGGCACTGAGCTTATCAGCCTCCAAAATGCGGCGATAGACCTCCACATCGTGTCGCTCTAGCCAGGTCAGCAACGTCGCCCCAAAGTTGAAGCTGAGGTACTCATAGTTATTGACGATCTGCAGCACCTGACCGTCTTCATCCAAAATGCGAGCAAATGCATTGGGACGATAACATTCCGCCAAAATCCGTTCGTTCCAGTCGTGAAAGGGAGCGGCTCCGGGCTGGCGCTCGATCACATTCAGGCAAGGATGTTCGCGGGGGGGCTGATAAAAATGCCCATGCAATGTCACAAACACCTTGGAGTCCACTTCAGCCGCCTTAGGCGGAGGGGGGGTGATCCCCTGATCCTGAGGGGCGGACTGGGGCTGTTGTTCTGCCGAGATCCCTGAGGGGACAGGCTCAGAAGGGGGGGTTGGCTTCATGGGCTTGGCCTTCTTCTCAGGGGTATGCCCTGACGGAGACGGGTGATTCCACGCAGGCGAAGACGCTTGAAATTTCGATAATGTTTGAGATACAGAAAGATCAGAATCAGACACAAGAAACTCAACTCATAGTCAGGGGTATAGCAATGTGAATCAATACCCCAGCACCGACTGACGGTGTCACTGAACTATTGAGATTTCGCATTCACCTGACTTCACACTACGCCGATCCTTTCCTGGCGGCTGAAACCTCAAGGATCCTTTCCAATTGCATCAAGAGTGCCAGGAAACTTCACCAAAACACACAAAGCACTCAGGAAATCAACTGGTCTCTCAAACCATTGCCCCATCTGGCCTAAAGGTCATCACGGATCCCTGTAAGCGGTAATAGCCAGCCGTAAGCCCGATCAAAATATCAAGATGCCGTGAAATTCTGAGATGAAGTTGCGTTAACTCCACGGGCAATGGCTTGTAGTCGCTGGAGCCGTACGGTCGTCTCAATATCCGTTTTGTCAGCTTGGAGAGTGGTTTCGATGGCCAGGGCCAACTGTCGAGCCGCTTCTGAGCGGTCATAGCCCCGAAACTGAGCCCGCCGCAGGGCAAATTCATCCGCATCCAGTTGGGCGGTTCCACTATTCATGTCCTGCCAGACCTGCCGCACCGCCAGACCTGCCACCCCGCCCGCTAACAGCACCGAGAAGAAATTTTGGCTGGCCAGTTCGGCCAAAACAGAGACTCCCCCCACAGCGGCAACAATCTGATAGAGACCCGGCCGGAGCCAATTGCGGGTATCAAACCAGCCCACCTCGCGCAAAAACAGCAAATCTCGCTGGGGCTGAGGGATCCGCTGCCAGCGGCTAAAGTCGATCAACAGGGTGGCATCCGGTCGCCAAGGGGCAGAGCGTTTTAACCGCAGGGGAGCTTCTAGGGGCACCATAGCGGGCTGCAAAGTGACCAAAGACCGCAAGGAGGCGGGCAACAGATCCCGTAACCGCTGGATCTCCTCAGATTGAGAGGCACCCGAGGGGGGGGATCCAGGAGCTGATTGGTAGGGAGTGCCGTAGGGGGAGGATCCAGTCATGGGGGTGTCGTTGAGACAGACGGCTGTAGTTTACCTGATCTGCTAGTCATTCAACTTAGGTTGATGCGGATCAGAGACAATGAAGCCTCCTGTGGCTGGCATCGGGCACTGGGTCACTTCAGATTTAATTCCAAAGCACATTCTCAAGATTGAGCAGACCAGATTGAGGTGGCCCAGAGCAGAAGAAGGCTACATCTGGGATCCCTGGGAAAACAGCTCTCTGGTGAAACAGATACACTGGATACACTCAGGATTGACTGAGCCAGATTTGACTGAGCCAGATTTGACTGAGAAAGTCAGTTTTGCCGCCATCCTCTCGCCGCTCTACCCCCCTCTATGACTTCTGTTGTCTATGCGTATGCTTTCTTGGTCGCCCCCTCTCCTGAGCAAAAGGTAGAGCTAGAGGCTATTGAAGGCTTGCAAGAGCAGATCCAGATCATCACTGGCCCCACCCCAATGGCCGCAGCCGTGGAAGCCAATATCGATCTAGACGCCATGAAAGCTTCGGATACGGTGCTCTTGAGATCCGCCCTGCGACACGACCAGGTGATCTGTCAGCTGTTTGGCCACACCTCCGTCATTCCCCTGCGCTTTGGCACCGGATTTGTGTCCACCGACAAACTTCAAGATCATCTCCAGCAACAGGCATCTCTCTATCAGCAAACCCTCGATAGCTTGTCTGGACGGGCGGAATATCTGCTCAAGGTCTTTGCCCCAGCCGAGCCGGATGTTGCTCCCGTTGCTGCCGCCAGTGGCACCGCTTATCTGTTGGCCCGTCGGCAAGCCTACCAAAACCAACAGGCTTATCTGCAAACGCTGGAACAAGCCAGCCAAAGTTTGGCAGATCTATGGCCCGCCAGTTGGCCGCGACAGGCGTTGGATCCCCACGGGGAAGAACGCAGCCGCATCACCTTTTTGCTGAATCCCGAGCAATATCAGCAGGCAGTGGCCCAAGCCCAAAACTGGCAACAGGAGCATGAGGGGTGGCGATTGGATTGGGGTGGCGGCTTACCTCCCTATCATTTTGTTCAGGGTGCTGTTTAAGCCCGATGCCCACCCACACCACAGCAGCTCAAGATTGATGTCTTGAAGGTCTGTTGATTGTCTTTGCCTGAAGGATATCCATGCCCGATCCATTCCCGCCCAATTCATCCGGCTCTCCAGAGCCTCAATCGGCTGATGTCTCCCGTGATGGCGAGGGGATGGCGGTGCAGATCACCCCCGCCCAACCTCAAGATTGGGGACAGATCGAGGGATCCTCAACCGGGATCCCGGTGCTGAAGCCCAAAGCCCAAAATGCTCAAGCGGGCTTAGGCAGTTTGGTGCTGACGGTGGTGGAACTGGTGCGGCAATTGATGGAGGCCCAGGTGGTACGCCGCATGGAGGCAGGACGACTGACAGAGTCTGAGATCGAGCGGGCGGGCCAGAGCCTTCAGACGATGCGCGATCAGATTTTGACCATCTGTGACCTGCTAGAGATCGATCCCAATGACCTCAATCTAGATCTGGGGGAACTGGGCCGACTGTTGCCCAAAGAGGGATCCTACTATCCCGATCAGCCCAGCCAGGATGGATCCCTGTTGGAGTTGTTGGATCGACTGATCACCACCGGCATTGTGGTGGATGGAGAGATTGATATCGGACTGGCTCAATTGGATCTGATCCATGCCCGTCTCAAGCTGGTGTTGGTGTCGGATGCCAAGCTGATCTAGGGCGTGTTTGAAATATGACACCCAACAGCTCGCTTTCATGACGGAAGTCCAAGAAACAAACGTTGCCGTCATCCCGCAAATCAGCAACTAACAGGTCACAAGCAATCCATAGATCACCAACATCTTGGCTATAGGCAACATGTTCCATGAGCCACTGCCTAAGAGCTAACAACGTTCGCGATCACCGGACTCAAACAACATTGGCTTCCGAGGACTATACTCCACAACGTTCCAGTGCATCGCGCTTGTTAAGGGGAACTGAGTTGGCACTGGAGCGATTGCGCAGCATCGTCAAGCCTGAGCCTTGGAAAAGGGATATAACCCCCGTCCTTTTAAGGTGATGCGCGATGGGATCCCGGCGGATCATGTCCTGGAGATAATGCTGGGGTTTTCGCTACCAGAATGGGACATTGAGCCAATTCGCCGTCAGACCGTATTGAGGGAGCCTGGGGTTTTTGCTTGGTCGGGGTTGGAGTTGTCTCAAGCGGGAGTCTGAGAGCTGGATTTCTCGCTGCTGGTGTCGGATTTTAAGGAGGAACGGGGCCGGATCCCGGTGTTTCTTTGACGCTCTTCCCACTAACCCTATGGCCATAGAATTAGAATGAGAACAATAATCATTCTAATTTTGTGGTGTTTATTTCGGATCCCATCGATATAGCTGTGATAGGGGCTGGCCCTCAGGCGTTGACGCTGGTTACCCATCTCCTGCAAAAGCGAAAAGATTGGCACGCTCGGATTCGGGTGTTAGATCCATCGGGGGTCTGGATGAGTCAGTGGCAGCGGCAGTTTCGCGCTCAAGAAATTCCTCATTTGCGTTCACCGGCGGTGCATCACCCAGATCCCAATCCCTATGAATTACGGCGATTTGCTGAGAGCCATCCCCAAGGGTTGATCCCCCCCTATGACCGTCCCACTACGGCGGTATTTGAAGGGTTCTGCCAAGATGTGGTGCAGCGGTGGAAGCTGGGATCCCTAGTCATGCCTGCACAAGTAGGCCGGATCCGGTCGTTGCGTCCCGGCTTTGAGCTAGATCTGTCCGATGGGCGCATCCTCCAAGCACGACGGGTGGTGTTGGCAAAGGGGGCAGGGATCCCGGCTTTGCCAAGTTGGAGCCTGGGGCTGAAGCATCCTCCAGAACGGCTGTGTCACTCATCTCAAGTGAGTCTACCGTCCCTTTCTTTGGATGGTGAGACCGTGGTGATTGTGGGAGGTGGCCTCACCAGTGGACATCTTGCATTGGGTGCGGTGAAGCGAGGGGCGCGGGTGATTTTGATGACTCGGCGGAAAGCGAGAGAAAAGCTTTTTGACACGGATCCCGGTTGGTTGGGGCCAAAGTATCTGAAAGGATTTGAGCAGGAGGTATGCTGGCAAACCCGCAGGCAACACGTCCAGTTAGCACGGGATGGGGGATCCTTGACGCCAGAACTGTTGACGCAGATCCGGTCGCTGACCCATCAGGGATCTCTGGTCTTACAAGAATCTTGTGAGATCAGTGGAGCCATGTGGCAGATGGGTGGATGGCAGATTCGGTGTCTGGATGGAAAACCCCTGCGGGCGGATCGGATTTGGTTGGCAACGGGTAGTCGGGTGGATATCGCAGATGAGCGGGTGTTGGATCCGGTGTTGGCAGCCCACCCTGTAGCCACTGTGCAGGGATTACCCATTTTGGATCAGCACTTACGCTGGCAAGGGTGTGAACTTTTTGTCATGGGAGGATTGGCGGCTTTGCAGGTGGGGCCAGTCGCCCGTAATTTGTCAGGGGCACGTATGGCAGCTCAGAAAATCGTCCCTGCTTTAGCAAAGCCCAGCTTGAGGGGAGGGAACTAGAAGGTGATTTGAATAACACTTGTGTAGAAGGGTATCCCATCATTTTGGGTAGCAAAGGCTGCACAGACCAAACAATTCCAGATCGTGATAAAGCACCTGAAAGGGTTCTGGCAATGGGTTCACGCCATGGTGCCCTTGGTACAGAGTTTTCTCCCAGTCGTGTAGCGGGCAAGTTGGTAATGGGATCGACCGCTGACAACGGATACAGGTGAGATAGTGCTGATGCTGATAAACAAGGCTGTAGTAGGTCTCGCCATGAGGACGGCTATGACTGTGCAGGATCCCTTCTTGGCGCAATCTGGCCAAAATTCGGTAGACGGTTGCAAGACCAGTGGTGTGACCTTGTTGACGAAGCTGGGTAAAAAGAGCTTGAGCAGAGACAGGCTTCTCTTGATCTCGTAAGACCTCTAGGACTAGGTGGCGACCGTTTCGGGGGGGCATCAGCATGATCCTCTTGGTGAAAAGAGCAAGAACGATTATCATTATCACATTGACTAGCTTAGCGAATCGAGGGTCGTAGTGATTCAGCTTTACGATCTAGGCTAAGCCAATCCCTACCCTAAGAACGAGCAGACACGGTCACCCCAAGACAGGCTGCTCAGGATCCGTAGTATTGGGTGATTCCGCCCCAGCACAACAGTGAGTTTGTCGCCGCGATGGAAGATGTAATAGCGCTCTATAGCCAACCCTATGGTCCTGAACATCCGCTTGTATGCATGGATGAACAACCCATCCAACTGCAACGACAGGTTCACACTTCCCAACCTGCTACAGCTAACCACCCCCAACGGGTGGATTATGAATACGAGCGGGCTGGCACAGCCAGTATGTTTATGCTCTGCAATCCCCTGGCAGGATGGCGACAGGTCAGCGCACGTTCACAGCGCAGCAAAGTCGATTGGGCGACTGAAATCGCGGCTCTGCTGGATACTCGTTACCACAAGGGAGAGCGTCTCCGGTTGGTGTGTGACAACCTCAACACCCATACCCCTGGGGCTTTTTATCAGGCATTCCCCCCCTCTGAGGCTCGTGGCTATGTGCAGCGACTGGAGTTTCACTACACTCCCAAACATGGCAGTTGGCTGAACACCGCCGAGAGCGAATTGAGTGTGCTGACCCGTCAATATTTGATGGGACAACGCATCGGAGACCTGGGCACCTTGCAGGCAGAGACTCGTGCCTGGGAACAAGCTACCAATGCTCGTCAGAGGGGAGTTCTATGGCAGTTCAACATCCACGATGCCCGAGCTAAACTACACGCTCTCTATCCTAAAAGCTTATCTTGACAGACCACTAGGCAGGGTGGTTGTCGCGTTTGCCCTCAGCAGCATCTTAAGGTTAATTCAACCCAGCTACTTAGTCACGAGTCAGGGCAAACGCATACTCCAATATTTTCGCAATAAGACCCGCTTTGAGCCGCCTTATTGCAAACAGTTGCGGCATCTTAAAGGCTGCTGATCGTTGAAACCTTTATTCCTTCGTTGGTTCTAAATTAGTATGCGTTTGCCCTGAGTCACGAGTTTATTCGCTTTCTGCCATTGGTAAACTATCTGCTTCGGGGTATTCAATTAATTGGGGCAGGAATTCGGTGAGTGTCGTCATGAGTTCCAGAGAAGGTACAATACCTGTGCATAATTAAGTATGCTGTGATTCTAGCGCTTCACGCCGTTGGAACAATGTTTAAAACCCCTCAAGACATTTTAACTCGGCTCAAAGCAGGACTGTCGTTAAGCCAGTCAGATTTGTACCAGTTCAAACTCAGCGGACTGGATCTGCAAAGCGCTAGCTTTTGCGGTGCCACGTTGCTGAGAGCCGATCTGAGTCGAGCCAACCTGAGTCAGGCAGATTTGCAAGCGGCAGATTTGCGAGGAACCGATTTACGCCAAGCCATATTGCAACAAGCCAATCTAGCCGGAGCCTGTTTTTATCGGGCCGATCTGAGTGGAGCCGATCTGAGCGGTGCAAATTTGACCAGTGCTCAACTGCAATGGGCCCGGTACGATAGCCAAACGACTTTCCCAGAAGGCTTTGCCTACAAATCTTCTGGGGCGATCGGACCAGGGGCGAATCTAAATGGGGCACCGTTGAACACAGCAAATCTGCGTCATGCTGATTTGCAAGAGACCAATTTATTGGGGGCATACCTGAGCGGCGCGGATTTGACTGGCGCGAATCTGCGAGGGGCACGCCTGGTGCAAGCAGACTTACGCACAGCCATATTGACAGGCGTATTTTTACGCAGCGCTCGCTTAAATGGGGCAAATTTAGCGGGAGCCGATCTGCGAGCTGCCGATCTAACCAGCGTTGAGTTTGAGCAATTTGAAAGTATTGCTGGAGCAGATTTCACCCTGGTTCAGGGGCTAAGCGAAGAGGCGCGATCGCGCCTACTCAGCCACCCCGACGAACAACTGGAAACCATGCACCCATTAACACTCATAACCACACGGGAAAGTCTCAGTCCATTATCGTAAGCCTTAGCCTGTTCTTGTTTCTAAATATTGCCCGATCATTTGTTCTTCCCCAGCGCGAGAAATGATGGTCTGGCGATTGCGATATTGGGTGCCAATCAATTTCACATCTTCTTCAAACGCATTTTCACTGTACTCGCTGCGCAACACCGTGGAGTTAGGGTCTCGCATGGTGAACTGGGCAATGATGGGTTTGCTGGTCGAAAAACCGCGATCGCGGTTAAGGCGAGTTCTCTCCACCCCAAATACCGTTGACCCGGTTGTTTGTCGGGGACTCGGTCCAATGTAATTGCTTTCCCAGGCTGTCAAAACGCCACAGCTCAACAGGGCTGAATCGGCTAGGGCATGTAAGCGGGCAAGCTGTCGCAACTCCTCACAATTCCGTTCCAGAAACTGAACGGTCAAGAGGCTGACGACTTCCTGTGTATCCCAGGGTAAACGCATCTAATTTTGTATCAGGAGAGACAGACAAAAGGAGTTATTAGCTTTGTCATGAGCGGAGTTGCTTGTCCTCCAAGATCTATGTCACCAGAGTTCTTGACAACTACTCATGAAGAGAAAGCTCTCCTTCAATCCTCCATTCTCCAGCATTTCAGTTCCCTTCCAGACCCTCGGCTGGAGCGCACAAAAGCCCATACTTTACTCAATATCCTCTCAATTGCAATTTTGGCGGTTCTAGCAGGCGCAGATGGTTGGGTGGCTATTGAGACATTTGGCAAATCTAAACAAGACTGGTT
>JBHJNR010000112.1:0-24750 GCA_050330615.1 Cyanophyceae cyanobacterium | reverse complement strand
CCACACGGGCACAACCAAAAGCCCGAGCCAAGCTGTGAGCCTGACCAGGATGAGGGTAGAGTCGATAGTTGAAACGTGCTTTCATGCTAGTATTCTAGCATTGCTGGATAGCCAAATACGACCCATGACCGGAGACAGGCTGAGTATTCGCGTTGACTCTGACAGGCTGGAAAAACTGCGCCGTGTTGCAGCGTCCAAGCGGAAAACCATGACGCAGATGATAGAGGACTGGATTGATAGGCCACAAGAAGAAAAGCCGTCCTAGAAGGATGGGGGTTGTATCCCATTTCCAAGGCTCATACCCAAACTAGGGTATCCCAGTCTTTCCCGTCAGGAATGCCCACAGAGTTAAGTTGAGGTGCTCCTGACCAGGATTTGACCCCAAGTTGCAGAGAAGGCTCCCTTGCCCTGCCGTGAATTATCTCTGTTTCCTCAGCACTCAAGCCCAGGGATCCCTGAGATCACCCAGAAGCTGCTTCTCTTGCCGAATGCCATCCCACTGGCTACGCTAGTCCTGACCAGCCTTCCCGCGTAGGTGTGAGAAGTGGTAGGCGCAACTGTGATCGATCTCTATCTACAACTGGATATTCCCAGCCCCATCGAGGAAGCCACTTGGCAAGAGTGGTTCGAGGTGTGGATGGACTATTTGCAGGTCAAATTTCCCTGTGAACTGAGCCTTTGCCTCACCACCGATGAGCAAGTCCACACTCTCAACCGTCAGTTTCGCAACGTCGATGCCCCCACCGATGTATTGGCGTTTGCGGCCCAAGAAACTCTGCTGCCCGCCGGGATCCGTGAATTGCCCATTGCTGGACTACTAGGAGATATCGTCATTTCGGTGCCCACCGCTCGGGTGCAGGCGGCTGTCCATGGGCATCGACTGTCGGATGAATTAGCATGGCTGGCCTGTCATGGGCTGCTACATCTGTTGGGCTGGGATCATCCCGATGACTTCGCCTTGCAGCGGATGTTGCAGCAACAGCGACAGATGCTCCAACTGATTCACTTGCCCCAGGAGGCCCATCATGGCATCTAGTTCCTTTCGGCAGATGACATGGTCTGCCGCTTCACCCCAACGGCAAGGGATCCGGTTGCGGCGGATGTTCAAGAAAATGGCATCCCCTCACCCCATCCAGCGTCCTGCGTCCTGGCAAGTCGCCCCCAATCTGCTCAAGAGCTTTCAATATGCCGGGCTAGGGATCCTTTACGCCTGCCAGACCCAGCGCAATTTCCGTATCCATCTGGCCATGACGATACTGGCCTTGGGGTTGGGCATAGGATTACGGTGCTCTGCGGTGGAGATCGTCCTGATTGGGCTGACCTGTGGGCTGGTGCTGGCCTTGGAATTATTGAATACGGCTCTAGAAGCGGTGGTGGATCTGACGGTAGGTCGAGACTTTCATGTGTTGGCCAAGATCGCCAAGGATTGTGCCGCAGGAGCAGTTTTGGTTGCTGCCTTGACCTCTCTAGGGGTGGCGGCGTTGTTGCTGTTGCCGCCGATGCTGGATCTGTTGGGTAGTTGGTTCTAAAGCACTTTCTTTAGCTGGACTATCCTTAATAGCTGCTGAGGTTCCCTTTGGATTTTGCCTGATGAACCGCCCACTTGAAGGCCAACAAGCCCAGGGCAAAATAACCGGCCCCCACCGCCAGGGATCCCAGCCAAGGCAACACAGCCAGTCCTTGCCCTCGGGCCATCAGATCTCGCAACAAGCCTGCTCCCCCCACCATCGGCAACAGTTGGCCCACCACCGCCATACCCCCTTGCCATTCTTCGGCGGGCACCGCCAACAAAAATAACAACCCAAATTGCATAATCCCCAACAGCTGCTGGATCCGCTTAAACAAGAGAGCCAGGGATCCCGCCAAAAAAGAGAGTCCATAGGCTCCCAAAATCACGCTCAGTAGGGGCAGGACCAAGGTAAGCGGAAAAGACAGACGGGATCCCGTCAACAGCAGGATCACCACCAGAATGGTCGATATCAGGGTGAGTCGTAGGATGAGGCTGGCCAATGCTCGGGCCACAAAGATGCGGGGCGCACTGTAGGGGGAGAGTAGCACCTGTTCTAACGTCCCTGTTTGAGCTTCCACCTGAAGATTGATGCCTACGTCATTGACGATAAAGATCACCAACGTCCACAACACATACCCAATTACCACCGCATCCTGCCGTTCACCAAATTGGGAGGTTGGCCCCGCCATATATTGCGCCCCCAAAAACAGGGCATAGAAGAATGAAGTGGTGACAAAGATCGCCCCCAAGGCTTCCACGGGATAGCGAATAAACTCGATCCATTTGCGTTCGAGTTCGGCCCAGAAAAGGTCAAGCATGGCAAGAAGAAAGGGTGCTAGAGATCTGAAGAGAATCGTGGGGCGGAGTGAACCGATGCCGCTCATCACCAGTGCTTTACTCTAACCCGACCCACTTCTCAACCCAGACTCCCAACTATGGCCAAAAGGAGAACCCATACCCCAGTGCGGATATGTCAACCTAAAGGTAAATCGGTTGCGGGGATTGAGACAGCCATGACTTCTGCCATACCTACTCCTGGGGATCCCTCGGCTCAATCGGCGCGACGGCGTTGGTGGATCCCGGTGGTGGTCTGGGTGGGCATTGTGGGGACAGTGGTTGGTGCAGGTTCAATAGCGGTGCAGCGGATTCGCTCTGATCTGCAACGGGATCTGGTTTGGTATCCCCATCGTGGCAGTATCCCCTCCGATCGCTACACCCGTTCAGAGCGGTGGTTTCCGTTGACGCTGCCGATTTTTTTGCACTGGACAAGCCACCCAACGGGATCCACGCGCTTTGGTTATGGAGCTGAGCAGTTGGTGCAGCGGGGCCAGCCCTACAGCACTTGGTGGCTGGAGCATCTGCTACGGCAGAATCCTGAGCCGGGCTATGACCAGACAGGGCTGTCAGCCGTATTGGGGGGCTATAACCTTGAGCTACAAGAGTTTGTGGAACCCGATTGGGCGGTGGTGGGCTTAGAGAATCCCGCTGAAGCGACCCGGATCACAGAGCTGGCGATCCGTCATGTGGATCCCAGCCGTTCCGAATGGAATCAAACCAATCTGACCATTCTGCAACGACTCCTCCAGACGGATTATCCACAACATCAACGGGTCTGGAGCGTCCTGCTCCCGGCGATTGAGGCGGCAGATCCAACCAAAGCCCAATTATTGATGGGACTGATCCCCACTTATGAAGACGGGATCCCATGGGAATGGCAGCTGCATGTGGCTCGGTTGCGAGAGCAGTTGGCCAGTCTAGATCAGGTGCATGAGGGGACTAGGCTGAGCGTGTGGGATGCTGTGGATCAGATTCAGGGGTTAGAGAACCCCAGCTTGGCCGAGATTCGCGCTCTAACCCAGCAATGGGATCCCGACTCTCTGGCGTTTTTGATCTCTGGATTGATGGGGCCGCCACAGCCCCATCCCGTGGTGGTCAGCTATGTGGCCGAGATTGCCTCTGATCCCGATCATCCTCAACAGGTGATGGCAGCAGTAGAACTCCTCCTGAAAAGGGATCCCAGGGGTGAGGAGCTGTTGGCCACTGTGGTGGAGGGAGATCTGACTCAGCTCCACACCATTTGGGATGAATTACTCCTCTTGCAATTGGCTGAGGCTTTTCCCACCTCTCGCTTCACACGGGCGGCGCGGGCCTATGGCGAGATTCGCGGGGGGACTTATTTTGGCAATGCCTACTATGACGAGGAAACAGGCGAACGAATCCCCCGCCCCTATGCTCCGGCAGAAGAAGAACGACGGTGGCGGCAATGGTTGGCTGAGTATGCCGACCATCCGGGGGCTGATGATGCTGCATTTTGGCTGGGCCGCACATTGGAGTGGCAGGGGCGGCAGGCGGAAGCCTTGGTTCACTATGCCGATTGGTTGGTGGATCCCGTGGGGGATCGGGATATGACCTATCAGATCCGGCGGCAGTTTCTCTTTCTGTTGGATGTGGGAGTGGAGCCAGACGACTTGGCCACGGTCGTCCAAACTCAGTCCGCTCATGCCCTAGAGCCATTGTTTCGGTATGGATTGGCGGTGCGACAGGCGCGGCAGCATCACTATGGGGAGGCTTTGCGATTGAGTCAGGATTTGTCTCTCAATCAAGTGATCAGCACCACACCAGGCTGGGAATGGCAACGTTGGTATGGGGATTGGCAACAGCAGATCTCAGCGTTTGATACTCAATTAGCCGACCAGCAGCAGCGCTGGCAAGATCTGCAACGGTGGCAACAGTTGCGTAACTCTCAGGAACGGCTGAACCTAGCACGGCACTGGGCTAGCTGGACAGGCTGGCGAAATGGTTATCTGGTGTTGTTTGATGGCTTTCGCAATGGGGGACTGGGCTGGGGCGGTTGGCGGGATCCTGTCGCCCATAGCCAGGAGATCGATCAAGCGCGACCCGCCCTGCAACTGGCTAACCATAACGCTCAGGCGGTGATGCTGCTAGAGCCACTGATTGAGGATACTTCCACCCCCGCTAGGTTGGTGGAGCAAGCTTTGTATTTACAGATTTCAGCCCTCTATAGGCAATATGCCAGCTATCCCCCCTCGGAGACATTTGCTATGGTTCCCCTCAATGGATGGGGGGATCCGGATCCCAGCCTCTACGAAGTTATCCCTCCCGACTGGATCCAAGCAGCGGATCCCTATTACGACATCTATAAAACTCAGCAGGAACAATCCGCCTGGTATATCCGCCATATCATTCGCATCACCAGCACTTTGCTGGAAGATTTCCCCCGCAGTCGCTATGGGGATGATGCCTTGATGGTGGTTTATGAGTTGACCCAGGATCCGGAGTACCTCAAAGAATTGTTACAACGATTCCCTGAGGGAGATCGGAGCGAGGAAGCTCGGGTGCTGCTGTATGTCTTCCATGGTTGGGATCCTGCCACCAAGAATCCATCAGGTTTAGCCCAAAGTGGGGTCCGGGAGCATAACCATTAAAGTACAGTCTTAGGTGTTGGTAGCCAACTGAGTCATGTTGTTCAGCCTCGATAACTTGCCCTATTGGATCCTCCTGACCGTCGGTGTGGGCCTATTTTTGATGGTGATCTTATCAGGGGGAGGTGATGAGGATGCTGATGGTGATTGGGATGGTGACCTTGACCCAAATCCAACACTCAACCTTGAGTCGGGCAACCTTGAATCAGGTGGGCCCGACTGGGATCCCAATGGTGAGGGAAACAACCTCAACCCAGCCTTTCAGGTGTTAACGCTGTTAGGGGTGGGCAAAGCGCCGCTGATCCTGTTGTTGGCCATCGACTTTAGTACCTGGGGATTGGTGGGCTGGTTTTTGAATGTGATGGTCAGCAGTTGGGTGGGATCCTCGCTGGAGTTGCCCTTCCAGGGATCCATTTTGGCGGCTTCTCTGGTGGCGGGCTTAGCTACCGGGGGCTTGCTTTCCCCTCCCATTGGCAAGGTGTTGGCTCAGTTTGGGGAAGACACTCGCTCTGAGCGGCTTTTGGGGCGGGTAGGACAGGTGACATCGGCTTCGGTACCCCGCAAGGGACAAATTGGCCAGGTGGATGTGTTGGATGGGGCCAATAATCTGGTTACGGTCAGCGCTATTTTGCCAGAATGGGCGACGACAATTCCGCTCCGGGGTCAGGAGGTCTTGTTGATCGAACAGGATGAGGGTGCTTTCGTGGTCATCTGTATGGATAGCCTCGATCAAAACCGTTGGCTTAGAGAAGCAGCGCCAAAACAACTGCCCCCACCAGGTGTTACCCCGAGTCCAGATCCCTGATGATTGTGAATTGTTCGCGCTGTTTATCTGGGTTCTTATCATGCGCTTTTGGCTTTTGTTGATCTTGATGATCCCCTCTCCAGCCCTGGCTCAAACGGGAGATACCCTTCTCCAGAGGCACCCTGAATGGACACAAAGTGATGTGGGACAATCTGAACCGATTGAGACCGAAGGGATCCTAGTGGCCCAAACCCCAGGGATCCCATTGGCTCAGGCTGGTGGCAATCCTTTGGTCTTTTTTGCCACTGTGGCAGGGTCTTTGGTGGGGCTGCTGCTGATTGCCGTCTGGGCTTACACACGGGTCTATGTCATCACCCCCAACAACGAAGCCTTTGTCAGAACTGGCGGTGTTTTTGCCAAAGGCAAGACGGTGATCTTGAATGGGGGTTGCATTGTCCTACCTGGATTTCATGAGCTGACTCGGGTGCCCCTGCGGGAGCTATCGATCGATGTGGAGCGGACGGATAAATTGGCGGTGCGTACCAAAGATTACCTGCGGGCTAATATGCGGGTGACCTTTTTTGTCTGTATCAATGCCTCGCAACAAGATGTTTTGACTGCTGCAGCCCGCCTTTCCCAGCAAGGTAAGATCACCGCTATTGACATTAAGAATGCCCTGGAAAAACGGGCAGATGATGCCATCCGTGCTGCGGCCAAAACCAAGAGCTTGGCGGAAATTGATTCTGATAAATTGGGCTTTGCCCAAGAGGTTTTAAACCTGATCGAGCCAGATCTGAAAAAAGTGGGCCTCACCCTGAACAACATCGCCATTTCGGAGGTGGAGGAGAGCGACACCTACGACGAGAATAATTTCTTTGATGCCCAAGGGGTGCGACTGAGGACAGAGACGATCCAACGGTCAATTCAGCAAAAGCGGGAAGTGGAACTGACCACCCAGATCACGATGCAGCAGAAAGAGCTGGATACGGAAAAGGAAGCCCGCAAATTAGCCCAAGACAACGAAAGTGATAAGCTGACCCGTCAACTGGAGATTGAGGCGGAGCGGGCTCAGCGGGAACGGGAGATTGAAGAATCCCGCGCCCGTGAATTGGCCTCGATTCAGCGAAACAAGATCCTGCAAGATCGGTCGGTGGAAGAAGAAGAGATCCGTCGCAAACTGGCTCTCCAGCAGAGTCAAATTGATGCTGATATCGACCTGGATGATCGCAATACTCGGCTGAAAATCGCCCAAACCCAAAAGCAACAGGAGGCAGAAACCGCTGAGATCCTTCGACAACAGGCCATTGAGTCAGCCCGCCTGCAAGCACAGATCGAGATTGCGGAAGGGGAACGGTTGGCCCGCATCGCCCAGGAGGACACCATTATTGCCATCACCAATAAAAAGCGAGATAGCTTTTTGGCGGATGCTCAGCGGGCTCAGGCAGAAGAAGCGGTGCTCAGTGCCAGTCAAATGGAACAGGCAGAACGGGAACAACGCTTGGCCTTAATCCATGCCGAACAAGAGGCCCAACAGCGCAATATCTCTGAACGGAATGTGATTGAAATCGATGCTTTCCGACGCAAGCGCCAAGCCGAAATCGCCCAAGAGGCGGCCCAGACAGAAGCAGAATCGATCCGGATCTTGGCTCAAGCAGGACGGGATCGAGATCTGGCCGAAGCAGAAGGGATCCAGGCCAAGTTAGCCGCCCAAAACACCATCAGTAATGCCACATTGACGGCTCAACTGATCGAGTCGATCTGGCCCGAGTTGGTGAAACGATTGCCGGAAACCCTCCAGGCTCTGGCCCCACAACCGGGGGTATTGGGGGATGCTCGCATCTACACGTTTGCTGGGGGCAATAATGGCTCTGCCAATGGCATGGGCGATATCAACAAATTGTTGTTTTCCACCAGTGGACTAGAGATTCTCACCACCTTGTTGGATGAGAAAAGGCTGGGATCCCTGATCAATCAAGTGGGATCCCTATTGCAGGGCAACTCCGCAGGAAACAGCGATATCTCTCCGGCTCAAATTCCCCAAAACCTATCACAATCCACCACCAGTAGGAATCCCGATCTGGCAACTGATTTCCCACCATTGGATCCCGGAGAATCTAGCCCTACCTCTGTTTAATCTATGCAAAATCTCGACATCTACCGCCGCCACTATCAAGCCCGACAAGAGCGGATCCAACAAACTCAACTGCAACGACAAAAGGAAGGGATCTGTCAGGCTCAGGCTTTGGCCCGATACCTGAAAGAGTCCTATGGAGTGTCTGATGTATGGTTATTTGGATCCCTACTAGAGAGCTCTTGAGTCGTAGGGGTATCGCCAATTTGCTTCCAGTCATGCTCGCCAAAGATGGCGCTGACATGGCGGTAAAACTTGAACTCCAGCAGATTCTCGAAGGGATCCCGCAAAAAGAAGGTGGCGTGTTCGAGCGGGGTGCCCACAAAGCGCCATTTGGGCTCCTCATAAAAGGGCAATCCCTTTGTCCGAGCCCGTTGTTCTAGGGTCTGCCAATCCTCCTGGCAGGAGAAGATTAGCCCAAAGTGGCGAGGATAGATGCCTTTTTGAGGAGCACTGGGAGCCCGAGTCAGATGAGCCACCAACTGATGGCCAAACAAGTTGAGGATCACCGAAGCGGAGGTTTCGCGTCCCACCTCACAGCCCAAGCCATCCGCATAAAAAGCCTTGGTTGCGGCCATATCCCCCACCGGAAAAGCCAGATGAAAACAGACGGCACCCGTCGTGGCTTCTGTCATAATTCACAACCTCCAGAACGCAGCCCATTCCGTCCATGATAGGCCCGCCCACTTAAGGAGATGGCAGCACCTGTTGCAGTTGAGTCAGCTGCTTGACCACCGCCCCGCTTTGTAATAGCTCCTGGGCCTGTTGGATCCCAGCGTCTAGAGAGGCCACTGCCCCACATAGCCACAGATAGCAGCCGCCATTCCAGAGCAAATCTGGCCAGAGCGGACTCTCGGCATCCCCCTTGAGGGCCGATTGGGCTTGCTCCCGCCAGATCTCCAGACCGGGAAAGGGAGCTTCGGATCCCTCTAGGTTGTAATCACGGGCCTTCAGCAGCAGCCGTTCCCCCTGGTGGTTGAGAATGGCCGTACGGCTGCGGGGTAGATCGCAACTGCCCTCCAGACCTTTCACCGTGGTCAAATGTGGGATCCCGCGCAGGGTGGCCACCCCCAGCATCATCGCTTCGGTGGGGGGATGGACAAAGCCCGATATGAGATGGTAGTCCCCGGCGTAGGGTGCCCAGATCAGCTCAACGGTGGCCAAGGGCGGGCGTTTGCCGATTTGATCCCGATAGACCATCACCGGCTGAGCCAACGGAAAGTGGGTCGGGGTATGCAGAAAACCCAGATGATGATGCCGCAGCATATCCCCAACCTGAGCCAGCGACAGCCCCCGCCACTGGAGTCCCAGGCTCTGCCACAAGTCCACCAGGGGTATCCCATATTTGGTGGGACAGACATCCGCTCCATGCTGCAATACCGGGATCCCAACGGTAGCTAGGATCAGGGCCACCAGTGGGGCCACTGGGTTACTGCGGTTGCGCCCGTCATAGGGATGGCCAAAGATCTGAAGGGGATGGGAGAGACCCAGATCCGGCAAGAAAGTGCCCAAGGATTGGTAGGCATCCAGGATCCCGGCTAATTCGTCCGGGGTAGGCCGTTTGATCCGGTGGGCAATCAAAAAGGCTCCAATTTGAGCTGGGGTAGCTTCTGCCGTCAACATCAAGCGAGCTGCCTGCTCCGCCTCGGCTCGGGTCAGATCTTGATGGGTGTGAGCACCACTCCCGACTTTTTTGAGTAGTCCACGAAAGTCAGCACTCATGAGCAACATCCTTGCGATTCTTGCCAAGCCATACACAATGTTTGGCAGGGATCCCATCCCTGCCTTGCAAAAACTATGCCTTCGCATAAACAAGGGGGGAAGGCCACCATACCAACCAAAGGGGCATTCTAAGCCAAGTCAAAATGCGCCAGATGAGGCATTGGTAACACTCTTGGCCATAACGGCTTAGATCAGTCTGTTATTCAGGCCGAGGTGGTGCCCCGAATCGCCGGGATCAGTGTGCAACCTTTGATGCGCCAGCTCTGATCGCTCTGTTGCTCAATGCCATAGACTGCAATCACCCGTTCTCCCCTCGGCCCCACCAGGCGCACCCGCTGCACCAGGGATCCCGCTATCCAGGTCAAGTCCAAGAATTCTACCTCTTGGGGGCGATAGACCGGCGCATATTGTGATTGCACCATCTCCAAAAACCGCTGTGGGGATCCAATTTGGGCTTGGATGGAAGGGGCAGCATACCCAAATGCCCGCTCAGCATCATCCGCCTGAAAAGCATCCAGTTGGTTTTGAATCAAGGCTTGGATCTCAGTTGCCTCTGCTTCACTGAGATCTGGCTGGTTGAGATCTGGCTGGTTAATAGGGGCGTTGGCTGGATCGGGCGACATCTGGGCTAGAGCTGGCGAGGATCCCAGGGCACAGGAGAGGGTGATAAGCAGAGCTAAGAGTCGCATAGCAGCCACAAAATGTATAGGTTTACACGCTAGCCAATTGAATTGAGGGTTTGATCTATCGGATGGCTTGAGTATCTGGCTTGACGGGGGATCCGGTTGCTACCTTGGCTACTTTCTGAGTAACGAAGCTTGAGGGGTGGAATATTGATTGGGTCAGGTACGGGCGCACGAAACTGAAACTGATAGCCGATACTTGCGGGTTTCAGTGATTAAGGTCAGGAGGGGTAGCTGGATCCCATAGTTTAGGTCTAGACTGTTAGATCATGGCTTCACTTTCCTAGACCACCCTTGGGCGAGGCCGCAGTGCTAGCAGATCCCATAACAGACGCATCCCCCTCAGGATCCCTTGATTCTCCCATAGCTGACCCACAGCCCCCCAATGTTGAGGATCTCGATTTTGAGCTGCCACAATGGCTAAAACTTTTTCTTGAGCTACCGGCTGAGCCTCGGAATGACCCTGAGCAGGTATCACCCGCCGATGAGCCAGACCTTGAATCAAACCTCCATCTCGATACGGAATCTGAAATAGAGGTAGACCTTGCAGCCGATCTGGAAGAGAAGCAGGATCCAGATAGCACATCTTCCAGCAAGGTTCGGCCCTGTGATGCTGAGGATGTTGCCCTGATCCGGCGAGCCTTTTGGTTTGGCCATCGTCTGCATCAAGGTCAAAGACGACGATCGGGCGAACCGTATATCGCTCATCCTGTTGCCGTTGCCACGTTATTGCGAGACTTGGGGGCAGATGCCGAAACCATCGCTGCTGGTTTCTTGCACGATGTCATCGAAGACACTGACATTACGGCAGAAATGTTAGCCCTAGAGTTTGGAGCCGAAGTGTCAGCTTTGGTAGATGGTGTTACCAAACTCTCAAAATATAATTTCTCCAGCAAAACAGCACAGCAGGCAGAAAATTTTCGCCGCATGTTTTTGGCAATGGCCAAAGATATTCGGGTGATTGTGGTGAAACTAGCCGATCGCCTCCACAACATGCGAACTCTGGAGTTTATGCCCGAGGAAAAGCAGAAGCAAATTGCTGAAGAAACCATGCAAATCTTCGCCCCCTTAGCCAATCGCTTGGGGATCTGGCATTTTAAATGGGAATTGGAAGATCTTTCCTTTAAGTATCTAGATAGAGAGTCCTATCGCTATATTCAAGATCTGGTACAAGCGAAACGGACGGAGCGAGAAGAAGAACTTGCAGGCTCGATCGACATTCTCAAGAAGAAGTTGATCGATATGAAGATGACTGACTTCGAGATCAGCGGTCGTCCCAAACATCTCTACAGCATCTATCGCAAAATGGATCGCCAGAAAAAAGAATTCCATGAGATTTATGATCTATCTGCTATTCGAGTCATCGTCAAATCCAATAGTGACTGCTATCGAGTTTTAGCTGCTGCTCATGAGGCTTTTAGGCCCATTGCCCTCCGTTTTAAAGACTATATTGGCCTGCCAAAACCCAATCGTTATCAGTCTTTGCACACCTCTGTCTTTGGCCCCCAAGGCCGTCCATTGGAGGTGCAAATCCGTACTGAGGCAATGCACCATGTGGCAGAATATGGGATTGCGGCCCACTGGAAATACAAAGAATCGGGCGGCAGCAATGGTCTCACCCCGGAAGAAGAGCGGTTGACGTGGCTGCGCCAACTCTTGGAATGGCAGCAGGATCTTAAGGATGACAAAGAGTATCTCGAAACCATTCGAGAGGGGTTATTTGAGAGTGAAGTTTATATCTTTACCCCCAAAGGGGATATTATTGCTCTGCCCCAGGGATCCTGTGCAGTAGACTTTGCCTACCGGATCCATTCCGAAGTGGGGGATCACTGTGCTGGGGTGCGGCTCAACAATAGAATGGTGCCTCTCGACACCCCCTTACAAACAGGCGATATCGTCCAGGTCATTACCCAGAAGAACGCTCATCCCAGCCTCGATTGGATCAATTTTGTTGCCACTCATTCTGCCCGTAATCGCATCCGACAGTGGTTCAAACGCTCCCATCGAGATCAAAATATCATCCGGGGACGGCAGCTTTTGGAGCGGGAATTGGGCAAGACGGGCTTAGATGCCCTGATCAAATCTGACCGCATGTTCAAGGTGGCCGACCGGCTCAACTATGTGGATGTGGAGGAGATGCTGGCCGGGTTGGGGCATGGGGAGATCACCGTCACCACTGTGGTCAATCGCCTGCAAGATGCCACCAAATCCCCAGCCGAAAAAGATGGATCCCAGGGAATCTTCTCCTTCCGACCTTCCCCACCACCGCCCCCCACCAAATCTGGCAAAGATGCTCCCATCTTGGGGGTAGAAGGACTCAAACATCATCTGGCCAAGTGTTGTAGCCCCCTACCTGGGGATCCCATCATCGGGGTGGTGACCCTGCTCAATCGCGGCATCTCCATTCATCACCAGACCTGTCCCAATGTGGAATCGATCCCAGGCGATCGGCTCGTGCCTGTCAACTGGAATCCTGAGCGGATGCAGAAAAATTCCCTCGCGTATCCAGTGGAGCTGCATCTCGATGTCTTTGATCGGGTAGGGGTGCTAAAGGATATTCTGCTGCGCTTGTCGGATCGGTCTATCAATGTCCGGAATGCTCAGGTACGGACTTTTGCTAACAAGACGGCCCAAATTGAGATTTGCATTGATGTCCACAGCAAGTCCCAACTGCATCAGGTCATGACCCAGCTGAAACAAATGGCGGATGTGATCGCCCTCAAGTCCGATTATCAAAAGGGATTGAGCTAGTCTGAGAAACTAGTACTCCTGGGCGGAGATCTATCTAGGTCAGCTCAGACTAGGTCAGCCTAGACAAGGGGCTTAAGCCCCTTGTTCACGTGTTCATGGTTAGGAAGCTTTGGTCAAGAGCACCCCAGGGATCCCAACTTCACACTGCCCTCACAGCATCTTCTCCAAAAACTGACGGGCACGGTCACTTTTGGGCTGGCTAAAGAAGTCCGCAGGGTGCGAATCCTCCACCAACAGCCCACCATCAAAAAAGCAGATTCGATCGGCCACTTCGCGGGCAAAAGCCATCTCATGGGTGACGATGGCTAGGGTCATCTTGAGCTGAGTCAAGGACTTGATCACATCCAGCACCTCCCGCACCATCTCAGGATCCAAGGCAGAGGTGGGTTCATCAAACAGCATCACCTGCGGCTCCATCGCCAGTGAGCGAGCGATCGCCACCCGCTGTTTTTGTCCACCCGAAAGCTTAGATGGGAAGACATCCGCTTTGTCCGCTAGCCCCACCCGATCTAGCAGGTCTCTAGCCTTATCTTTGGCCTCTGATGCCGGGATCCCTTTGACCTTGATGGGGGCATAGGTGAGATTTTGCAGCACCGTCATGTGGGGGAAAATATTGAAATGCTGAAAGACCATCCCTACCCGCTGCCGCACCTTGAGGATATTGACGGTGGGATTCGCGATATTGATGCCATCGATCAAGATCTGGCCAGAACTGGGCATTTCTAGCCGATTAAGACAGCGCAAAAAGGTGGATTTGCCACAGCCCGATGGCCCGATGATAGCCACCACTGTGCCCTCATAGATCTCGGTAGAGATGCCTTTGAGGACTTCTAGGGATCCAAAAGACTTGTGCAGGTCAGTAACGGTAATCGCAGGTTCAGGAGTGGATTTAATCACTGGCTCTTAATCTCCGTTCAAAGCGTTGGGCAGCCCAAGTCAACGTCATCACCAGGACATAGTAGATAAGTCCGGCCACAATCAGAGGTTCAAAGTAGAGAAACTTGCTGGCCGCCACAATTTGGGCTCGACGCATCACATCCGTCACGCTGATCACCGATACCAAGGCCGAATCTTTCAGCAGGGCAATGCTCTCATTCACCAAGGCGGGCAAGATATTTTTGAGGGCCTGAGGAAAAACGATATCCAGCATCATCTGCCGATAGGGCACCCCTAACGAGGCCGCTGCATCCCATTGACCTTTATCCACCGCCAGGATCCCACCCCGAATGGTTTCGGAGGTATAAGCGCCTGAATTGAGGCTAAAGGTGAAAACTCCGGCTTGCAGTGGAGAAATATCAAAGTTGGTCAATTGGGGCACAGCAAAATAGATCAGGGTCAGTTGCAAGATCAACGGAGTGCCGCGAAAAATAGAGGTATAGAAGACTGAAAACCATCGCAAAGGAGCAATGCGGGAGATCTTAAACAGGGACAAAATGGTGCCCCAGGCAAATCCAAAAATGACCGATAGAAGGGTGAATTGCAGGGTTACTCGTATCCCAGCTAGGATAAAAGGAATATCCTCCTGGATCCGACTAAAATCAAGATTCACAATAGTATGTCCAAAAGAGAATCAGCAGTATCACAATCAATGAGCAGAGTTCAATTCGATTATCTAACCACAAAGTGAGAAAGCAGGGATCCCTATCCCATCAGGATCTATTCAGATCAAGGACAGGGATCCCTCTTTCTAAGTTGTTGCTGAACTGCTTAGGATTGCCCCCTAATCTTCCACTTCTAGGGCGGGAGAATCTTCCCCAAACCACTTCACCACTAACTCCTCGATTTCGCCACTCGCTTGCATCTCCGCCAGCACTCGGTTGAAATCCTCCACCAAGTCGGATCCCTTGGGAAAGGCCACCGCCGATCCACTGGGGCCATCGCTCGGGATAACCGAAAACTCTAGATCTGGGTTAGAGGCAGTGAAGCCTGCGGCCACCGTGTCCTCAATGATGGCAGCATCAATTCGTCTTGATTTGATTTCCTGCACAATCTCACCAATCTTGTTGAGGGATACCACCTCAATCGAGGGATCCTCTTCTGCTAGAGCCTGGGCATCTCCTTCTTGAATCGATCCCAGTTGGACGCCCAGCCGCTTGCCAGCGAGAGCCGCCACATCGGTCAACCCACTGTCTACCAAAGAGACAATGGTATTTTGAGCCTCAAAGTAGATATCCGAAAAGTCTGCGTTGACGAGCCGCTCCTCGGTGGGGGTCATGCCCGCCATGACAAAATCCACTCGGTTGGCCTGGAGGGCAGGGATCAGCCCACTAAAGTCCATTCCTGAAACCCGCAGCTCAAAACCCAGTTCTTCGGCAATCCGATTGGCGATATCGATATCAAACCCCACGATCAGCTCTTGACCTGTAGAGGTGTCATAAAACTCGTAGGGAGGATAGTCAGGTGAGGTGCCCATGGTCAAAGTGCGGGTTTGGGCTAGAGCAGAGGAATCGGTACCTGTGATCAGATTGGCCCCGGCCCAGGTTAATGAGGCCGCAGTCAGCGTCACCGCTAGCCCAATCAGGGTCTGGCGTCGTTTGGCAGGAGATGTAGTCATAGGGATCAAGAGTCACTCAAAACGATGGTTTCCCTGACCTGTTTTAGCTCCTCAGGTTCCATCAAACTGTTTCCAATGACAGTTATTTACACTTTCTGAGGGGGAGTGTTGTATTCAGTCTGTGCGGATAAGCTATGTCGGATCGATTCTGGAACGCTCGCAGGTCATGGCTTAGCTGCTCAAGCCGAAAAAGAGCCTCTCGAATCGTCTAGGTCAGACAACTCATGACCAGGGATCCCGGTCTCGATAGTAGGCTGATGGGCCGCTTGGGCCTCTAGCTGAGCCAAGGTTGAAGCTGCATCCGCCAATTCCATCGACAGATTGGCCCGACAAACAGGATCTTTTTCCTTCCACAAAAACTGTCCTAAGCAGTGAACCCGATAGCGAAAAGCCTTGAGGGAGTAGGATGGGATCACACGAATGGACATGGCTCACAACCTCTGTTCGATCTTCGATTGAATACGTAGCAAAACCTGTTCGGCTTCCAGATAGACAAATGTTAACAACACCACCTGATCACAGGCATCAATAGATACCTCAACTGAGGCTTCGGGAGGCTCCACCCGTTCGTGCCGGATCACAACACTATAGTTCCCTGGCTTGAGATCATCGAATCCTGCATCGGCATGGATCAGATCTAACACCTCAGTCGCCAGAACCTCGACCCCAGAACCGAAAACATGATGGCGCAACTCCGCCAAAAATCGGATCCCAGCAACAGAGGTAAGGGCAATATTAGCCTGACTGCGAACCATGACGAAGATATCCGACATGGGGAAAGCTGTAACTCATCAAAAAGACCTACCCTTAGCGTAGAGGATTTTGACCCCCGTCAATCCTGATTTTCTGGCATGAAACGGGGTGAGGAGCAGGGGGCATCAACGCCTGTCTAGGGTGCCTCAGGCCGATGTCAGCCCTCCCAGCCCAAAGACTACGGAACGATAGAAGATTCGAGCCTCTGGGCAGAACTCCCGGCCGAAATCCCAGCACAACACAATGCACAAGGAAATACAATGAGGATCCCAAAGCTGTTCATTTGAGTGTCCGATGACCCCAGTTGCCACCCGTCAGCGTCCTGTTTTTCCGTTTTGCGCCATTGTGGGCCAGGACGAAATGAAGTTGGCTCTGCTGCTCAATGTGATCGATCCCAAAATTGGCGGCGTCCTGATCATGGGGGATCGGGGCACGGGCAAGTCCACCACCATTCGCGCCCTAGCAGCTCTATTGCCCCAGCTCGAAGTGGTGGAAGGGGATCCCTTTAATAGTCATCCCTCCCAGCGAGAGTTGATGAGTGATGAGATCTGGGCGCGGCTGCAAGCCGGAGAATCGATCCCCACCGCATGGCGACAGGTGCCGATGGTGGACTTGCCTCTGGGGGCCACAGAAGATCGGGTTTGCGGCACGATTGATATTGAAAAAGCCCTATCGGAAGGGGTGAAAGCGTTTGAGCCAGGGCTATTGGCCAAGGCCAACCGAGGGATCCTCTATGTGGATGAGGTCAATCTGCTGGACGATCACCTAGTGGATGTGCTGCTGGATTCAGCCGCCTCCGGTTGGAATACGGTAGAGCGGGAGGGGATCTCGATTCGTCACCCAGCTCGGTTTGTGTTGGTGGGATCCGGCAACCCCGAAGAAGGGGAGTTGCGTCCTCAACTGCTGGATCGCTTCGGCATGTTTGTGGAGATCGATACCGTTCGCGATCCCGAATTGCGGGTCAAGATTGTGGAGGAACGGGCTGACTTTGAGGCGGATCCAGAGCCTTTTTTGACCGGGTATGAGTCCAAGCAGCAGGAGCTTTTGGATCAGCTGCAACGGGCACAGGAATTGCTACCCCAGGTGCAAATCGAGCGAGAATTGCGGGTGAATATCTCGGCGGTTTGTTCGGAATTGGATGTGGATGGGCTGCGGGGAGATATCGTCACCAACCGAGCTGCCAAAGCGCTGGCCGCTTTTGAGGGCCGCACCCAAGCCACCCTGGACGATATTCAACGGGTGATCAGCATCTGTCTGCGCCACCGCCTCCGCAAGGATCCCTTGGAAACGATTGATTCGGGCTATAAAGTCGAAAAAGTCTTCGGGGAAATTTTCCAGCTCTAACTTGATCTAACGTTCGGCCGCAAGGAGGGAACCATGACGCAAGATTCAACTTCATCACGAGTTGCCCTAGTTAGCGGTGTTAGCCGCGCGGAGGGCATCGGCTTCGAAGTCTGCCGCCAGCTTGCCGACTGGGATATCACGGTCTTCCTCACGTCACGGAGATTGGAAAGCGCCGAACGCCTTGCCGCGCAGTTAACGGCAGAAGATCCAAACCGGGATGTGCGCGCTGCTGTGCTTGATGTGTCGGATGTCGATACAGTCACGAAGCTCGCCGTTCATATCGAGCAAACATTCGGCAAGCTCGACATCTTGATCAACAATGCCGCCGGGATTGCTCCTTATGGGGAGAAGGCAGCCAGTGCCGCACTAGGGGTAGCGCAAGAAGTTATGGGCGTGACGCTCTTCGGGGCTTGGCGCATGTGCCAAGTCTTTCTGCCGCTGCTACGTAAAAGCCCTGGCGGCCGTATTGTCAACGTGTCGAGTGGCGCGGGTTCACATGCTGATCCGGTATTTGGATTGACTACCGATAACAGCATGGGTACGAGCTATGCAGTGGCGAAAGCTGCCTTGAACGCGCTGACCGTCAAGTTGGCGCGGGAGGAGACAGACTCTGGCGTGCTCATTAATGCGGTATGTCCTGGTTTCACTGCCACCTTTCCGGGCGCGGAGGCGATGGGGGCGCGGCCTGTTGCCGAGGGGGCGTCGGGAATCGTATGGGCGGCTCTGTTGTCGGAGGGTGGGCCTTCAGGCGGCTTCTTCCGCGATGGAAAATTGCTGCCTTGGTGAGCATATGTCCAACGAAGCGCCGACAAGTTCGGTTCATCCCAAGACTCGCTCCGAATGGCGCGCGTGGCTTACCCAGCATCACGAGCGTAACGAAGGGGTTTGGCTCGTAACCTACAAGAAGGCCACAGGAAAACCCCGTATTGAGTACGATGATGCAGTTGAGGAAGCGCTCTGTTTCGGCTGGGTGGATAGCAAGCCTGCAAAGCTTGACGATGAACGCTCGATGCTCTATTTCGCGCCGCGTCAGCAAGGAACTGGGTGGTCGGGGCCCAACAAGCAGCGGGTTCAGACGTTAATTGCCGCTGGCCTAATGATGCCCGCTGGGCTCGCCAAGGTGGAGAACGCAAAGCGCGATGGTTCATGGTCGCGTCTGGATGCTGTAGAGGCGCTGGAGATTCCGCAAGACCTCCGTGCAGCACTCGCAGAGTATCCGAATGCCGAGACCAACTTCGATGCCTTCCCCAGGTCGGTAAAGCGAGGTATTCTTGAGTGGATTTTGAATGCCAAGAAGGCAGAAACACGTACAAAGCGGGTCGCCGAAACAGCGAGGCTTGCAGAAAACAATGTTCGCGCAAATCAATGGCGGCAGTGAGTACGCGCGATGCGGCCGAACAAGTTGTTGCAGCGGACGGGCTTACGCGCGCCGCTGGACTCCAACGTTATTGAGATCGCCAGCACGATGATCGCCACCTCTCAGCCCACGACCCAAAAGCTCTCATGGACTGAGTATCTTGCCTATGCAGATGGCTCAGATACCCGTTATGAGCTGGTGCAAGGAGACTTGAAGCCCATGAGTTTGGGTACAGGCAAGCATGGGGCGATCAGTGAATTTCTCAGCGATAGCTTTCGCGCTCATATCAGGCAGCAGGGGTTGCCGTGGACTGCCAAACAGATGACGGTTGGGATCCCTATTCCTCGGGCTGGTCGGTGGGAGACCTCACGCATCCCAGATGTGACGGTGCTAACTGTGGCTCAATGGCAGAGTTTTTCTGATCGAGAAGCCGTGATTGATTATGAGGATCCTGCTCCTCTGCTGGTGGTAGAAAAGGCTGAACTTATCCCGCTGAGACTTGCCCATCTGGCAAGATTGTCCCCACCAACTTGGCTCCGGTGAGCTTGACCATAATCTTGCTACCGACCCCGACACGGGCTCCGGTCAGATTGGCTCCACTCAAGTCAGCCCCACTCAAGTCAGCCCCGATTAAATTGGCCTTTTGGAGGTTAGCTTTTTGCAGATTGGCCCCCAGGAGATTGGCTCGAAACAGATTAGCCTCCTCCAGATTGGCTCCACTCAGATCTGCCAGATGCAAAAAGGCATCGCTCAGATCCGCTTTTCCTAGATTGGCATCCCGCATGGATTTGCCTTCCAAATAGGCTTCCCGTAGATCTGCCCCTTGGAGGTCTGCCCCACTCATATCCCCCCGCTGACGGCCTGAGCGATAGATCGTGTCACTGGGGGATCCCGTGCCATTGCCCTGGCCGGATTGGGCCTTCAGCTCCACCTCTTGACGACGCTGCTGCCGTTCTCGCTCCCGCTCAGCTTCCCGCAACTGTTCTTGTTCTTGTTGCCATTGTCGTTGCCGTTCCTGTTCGGCCGCGCGCACTGCTTGCATTTCTTGTTGGCGCTGGCGCAACCGTTCCTGTTCGGCCGCTCTCATCTGCTCCTGTTCTGCGCGGCGTTGCTGAGCGCGTTCCCGCTGCCGTTCTCGCTCCGCTTCGCGGGCTTCCTGCTGCTCCCGCCAGTGCTGCTCCCAAGCGGTGCGTGGCGGCTGGTAGGACTGCGAGGCTGAGGAGTGGTAAGGGGTGTTGTGGGCTGAAGCGTGTTCTCCAGTCGTGTGCTGGTGGGATGAGTGATGAGAATAGCCCGCAGCTGAACCCCGGTTGGCGGCATGACGAGCGGGCTGTGATTGCAATTTCTCGCGGGCCTGGTTGAGCTGCTTGATCATCTCCTGGGCTTTCTGTTGCAGCCGTTGATTTTCCGCCGGGATTCTGTCGGGATGCCAGACAAACACCAAATCCCGATAGGCTTCATTCACAGCATCTAGGGAAGCTCCTGGCTCCAATCCGAGTAGTCGATAGCATTGCTCCAGGTTCATTGGGTACAAAAAGGGTAGGGATCCCAGCGTGGGCAGATCCTAGCCCAAAATAATGTTGCAGGGGGAGACAAATCCTCAGCGAGGCCAGATCTGGCCCAGCCAACGCCTCCAGACGGCCACGAGGTCGGGCAGGTCAGGGGACATCTTTTTTTTGCGCTTTTGCTTTTGGTGTATCTGTTTTTGTTGGGCCTGCTGCTGCTGGCCTTGCTGATGACGATTGTGCTGACGCTGATGGCGCTGGGGTTGGCGTTGGGACGGACGGACAGGAGATGCCTCAGGCTGAATAACCACAGTTGAGGATGCCACTTTGTTGCTCTGGGTAATCTCTAGTTCATCAATTCGTTGCATGGTGGTGGCTTTGGGATCTGAGACAGCCGCTTTGACACTGCGGTAGCCAACAGATTCCAGATAGTGGCCCAAGTCCCCATCCTCTAGGGAACGCACATAGTAACGTGCTTTGACATCCTTGCCAAACAGCAACTCATCGCCATCCTGGAGGGGATAAGAACGACGACAGGGTTTGCCATTAACAAACGTGCCGTTGCGGCTGGCCTGTCCATCGGAATTGCCATCCAAAAGCTGATAGACATAGCCCCCTTCTGGATTAGGGGTGCGGAGCAAAATAGCGTGTTGTCGGGAGACGGAGGTGCCATGCAGCACAATAGAGCTGCCGGGATCCCGGCCCAAGGAGAAGGTAACAGCATCTAGCGCAATCGGGCGACGACCTTCATCATCCTCCACCACCAAGACATACAGTTTCGGATCGTCATGGGTGGAATGATGAGGATCCTTTTGCAGTGAAGCAGGATGTTTCAGAGCCATAGCACCAAGATTGGTCACACATTAAGAGGGAAACACCTTTCGATCTTAGTTTAGGGATCCCGCTCCTGAAATCAGTATCTTTTTGTGCATTATTGGAAATCGGGCCAAGGACACTCGTCCAAAACCAAATTTTTAACCGAGCTATAGCCTACGAAGTGATTCAGCCCGGATAGCGGCCAGATCTCGCTCTAATTGGGCTCGAAAGAGACGGGCAAACATGGCCATCGGCACAGACTCGACCGCAGCGATCGCCTCATAGGAGAGTAGAACTTGATTGGAGATCCCGATGCCGAGGTCACCACTGGCGGCTAGATGCCAGCCCCCCTCCAGTTCTGTCAATCTATCCCCCTCCACCAGCTCAAACCCTAGGCGGGACTCTGGCTGTTCAGTCATCTGGATCTGGGCGGTACTGGGGATCTGGGCCAAGAAGACTTGGGTGACGTTACTCACCTCCATCTGGATCTGGGATCCCTGTCGCTCCAAGACTCGGCTAGACAGTAGTCCCGGCATAAAGTCGGTGAGATGGTCATAGTCTGTCAGCACTTCCCACACCACCGAGGCGGGGGCGGGGATCAAAATCTGGCCCGCGAAGTGGTTGATCGGCTCCTGCTGGGGCTGCACCCAGGGATCCCCATTGCGCAAGGCCACTGGATCCACAGTTGGATCAAGACTTGCAGGAGCATTAGCCCAGCCAAGGGGATCCCCCATCCAGCTCAAGGCAATCAACAGGACAGGGATCCACATCTTCCTCATCTGAAAGATTGCCCAAGGCCAAACCTTGGCCGAGATCATGATCATCCTCACCCTCAACAGCAGTAGACTGCTTTACATCCTAATCACAGACTCGCGATACACTACACACGTTTGCAAGTGTAGTTGTCATCCATTGGCAAAGGATCCCTCTCTTATGGTTGTGTCTCCCTCCTCTCAGCCCTCTCAAACCTATGATTGCGTGGTGGTCGGGGCTGGCCCAGCCGGAGCCGCAGCTGCCTATCATCTGGCCAAGCGAGGACACCGAGTTTTACTGTTAGAAAAAGAATCCTTGCCCCGTTACAAACCTTGCGGGGGGGGGGTTTCGCCCATGGTGGCCCAGTGGTTTGATTTTGACTTTTCCCCAGCCATTTCCTTACGGGTCAATCAGATTCGCTATACCTGGAAGATGGGGGATCCGATCTTGGCGGATATGGATCTGGCGGATCCAGTCTGGATGGTGCGGCGGGAGATCTTTGATCACTTTTTGGTCAAACAGGCCCAAGCCCAGGGGGCAGAGTTGAGGGATCACACCGCAGTCGAAGGGATCCAATGGCAGCAAGACCGCTGGCAGATCCAGACGGATGGCGGGCCGGTGATGGGCACTTATTTGATCGGGGCTGACGGAGCTAAGGGATCCATGGCCAAGTGGCTGGGGTTCAAGGAGCGCACTCGCCGTCTGGCGGCAGCCTTGGAGGTGGAGGCTCCCCTTTCTGAGCCGGAGACAACAGCAGCCCACTTTGACTTTGGCACCGTCAACAATGGCTATATCTGGAACTTTCCCAAGACAGATGGCTATTCGATTGGGGCGGGCACCTTTCGAGGCGGCGAGGGCCAGAATCTTCGTACCCTTACCACCGAGTACGCCAAAACCTTTGGAGTCGATATGACTCAACTCAAGCCCTATGGTCATCCCATCTGTCTGTGGGACGGCGATCAGGTCTTGCACACCCAAAACGCCCTTTTGGCCGGAGATGCTGCCTGCGTGATCGATCCGTTTACCGCTGAAGGGATCCGACCCTCTTTATTGACGGGGACATTGGCTGCAACTGCTATCAGTGGGGCATTGGGGGGTGATGGGGATGCGCTGGCCCGTTATAGCCAACAGGTGCAGGAGGAGTGGGGATCCCAGATGCGGTGGGCCAAACGCTTGGCGGGGGCGTTCTATCGCTTGCCGGGGGTGGCCTATCGAGTGGCCATCAAACGTCCAGGGGCGACGCGGCTGATGGGTCGATTATTGGCTGGAGAAGCTCGCTATAGCGAGGTGGCGGGTAAGGCCATTCAGAAGATCTCAGCCGGGATGTTGGGGGGCTAAGTCATCCGGCTCAGGTATCCGAAGGTATCCGAATCGCTTGCGGTAGAGGGTCAGAAGCCCGCCACCGCATTGTGTTGGTGCCCCTCCCTGAGGGATCCCGGTTTACTCCTCCTTCAAAAAGTCGCTGAAATTGAGAATGGTGCTCTGGCCACTGACGATGGTCTTGATGCCATCAGGCAAGTTACGCACATATTCCAGTCGGATCACGTCGGGGCTAGCACTCAGGGCCTCCCCCTTGAGCCGAATCGACTCCGCATCCCCTTCGGCCTTGACGATCATCCGCTGCTTGATCAACTCAGCTTGCTCCACCCGGAACACTTCCCGCTGCTTCTCTTGCTCGGCAATCTGCTTGGCCTCGATGGCCGATTGAAACTCCCGAGAAAACTCCACATTCCGCAGCAGCAAACTTTGCAACAGGATCCCTTCTGGCTGCATCAGCTCCGCTAGCTCAGTCTGAATGGCCTCTTGAATCTCACCGCGCTGCTCAGAATAAACCCCAATGGCGGAATAGCGGGCGATCACATTGCGCACCACCGCTTGGGAGGCTGGCCGGATGATCTTGGCCAAGTAACTGGGGCCAACATTTTGGTGTAGTGTCGCCACCCGAGCAGGATCGAGACGATAGCGCACCGAGATATCCAGATCTACCCGCTGGCCATCTGCCGTCAACGCTGTGAGGGAGTCGTTGACACGGGCGTTGCGGTCTTCGCTTTGGCTGGCCATGCTGTAGGTTTGGGTGCGGACATCGTAGAGCACCGGAAATTGCACCACTGGGATCAACAAATGAACCCCCTCACGGCGCGGCATTATCTCGGTGCCCACCACTCGGTTGAATATCACCGCTTCGTAGCCCGGTTGCACCACCAAGAGACAACGGGGCAGCAAAAACAGCGCCAACACGAGCAGGAAGCCCAAAGGTAAAAACCGAGATGTGTCAAAATTAGGACGAATGGATCGAGAACTACGCATACAACCTCAAGACAGGCAGGCAACAAAGGGCATCGGATCCCTTTCTCAGGGTACACCTGAGCGTTAGCTGACTGTAAGGATCCCTGGCTCTATGGAGTCAGCCAATTCAGGAGCTGAGCCTTGGAAATGGGATACAACCCCCGTCCTTCTAGGACGGCTTTTCTTCTTGTAGCCTATCAATCCAGCCCCCTATCATCTGCGTCATGGTTTTCCGCTTGGACGCTGCAACACGGCGCAGTTTTTCCAGCCTGTCAGAGTCAACGCGAATACTCAGCCTGTCTCCGGTCATGGGTGGTATTTGGCTATCCAGCAATGCTAGAATACTAGCATGAAAGCACGTTTCAACTATCGACTCTACCCTCATCCTGGTCAGGCT
>JBHJNR010000111.1:0-10126 GCA_050330615.1 Cyanophyceae cyanobacterium | reverse complement strand
GGGCGGGAGCTGGGGGAGGCTGGGCAGGTTGAGGAGTGGCCTTTTGCAGAGGACTGATGGGAAGGGTGGCGGTGACGGGGCTGGAGGAGGGTGGCTTGACCACAGGCTTGACCGAAGGGATCCCGGTGCCGACACCAATGCCCTCTTTACAGAGCAGATAGGCCAGATTGAGCTCGCTCAGCTGATTGGTCAACTCTGGCAAGTCATCTAGAGACTGATAGAGCCTTGGCGACAAGAGTTGCACCGCCGCATGATAATCCGATTCCCAGGTATTGGAGCGCCGGAGGAGGCTAACACCTGGCGAGGTGGGCCATACCATGGCGGGATCTTGATCTTTGAGCCGCCGGATCCGCAGCCTCAGAATGGTGTCGTACTCTAGCTTAGGAGTTTCTTTGGTCAGGATCTCTTTAGCCGGATTGACCCATTTGGCAAACAAGCGACTGGCCCGTTGGGCTTCTTCCGACTGACCGACAAACCCTTCCCGTAGAGACATGGCCACCGCTTTGTAGGCAGTCGCAATCTGTTTGGCATCGGCCGAAAGCGGCACCCCCAAGGCGGCGTAATAGTCGTTTTCGTAGGTGGCTAGTCCTCGCTCAATGCGGGGAATGTCGCCGTTGAATCCCATAACTGCCAATCCTCCAGGATTTGTCTGAGTTTACCCCCTTGCCTCAAGCTTAGGATCCCCTGATCAATCGCTTGCTTGACAGAGGGATAGTCGCGGTCTACAACCCCAACCAGAGGGCGAGCCAATAAAGGGGGGCCGACCAAGAGCAAAGGCTGTTGTCCCTCCGCCTCTGCCACGGCTACCACAGCTACAGGTTGATCAATCACCACAGCATCCAGCTGGCCCCCCTGTAACTGGTCAAACAACCGTTCAGGATTGCTGGATCCAAACAGCCGGATGGCATTGCCTCGACTTCGATTGTAGGTTTCTAGCAGCGCCGCGCCTGTAGAATTGACGACAATCCCCACTCTGAGACCAAATAATTGAGATAACCGCTCCGGCGGATCTTCTAGATTGGCCGGTATCACCAGCCGCTGAGGGCTAAAGTAATACGGATCGGTGGCCAAAAAAGCTGACTGATCCAGCCCATCGGGTTCTCTAGCTCCAAAAGCCAGATCAATCTCACCCGCTTGCAGGGCCTCCAGTTGTAGATCCCAGGGGACATAGACCGGATCGAGGGTGAGCTCTAACGTCTCAGCCAACGCCTGCAAGATGTCCCACTCAAAGCCTTCATAGCTGCGGCTGTCTGGGTTGGTGTAGAGATAGGCTTGTCCCAAGGCTGGATCGATCCCCACCCGCAATTGCCCGTTCAATTGAATTTTGGCCCACCGACCATCCAGGGATCCCGTTGGAAGATCGACTTGGGGTTGAGCCCAAACCGCTGATGATGTCGCCAGCAGGGATCCCGAAGCCAGAGATACCCCCCCCATCACCAGCAGCGCCAGCAATAGGGGCCTGACAGCGCTCTGCCTGGGGAAAGAACGGCCAGAACCAGGCCGATGGGATGAAAAGGGTGAGGTGGAGTGAGAGAAGATCATGAGCATTAACGCGACTGCTAGGGTGAGAAGACTGTCCCTTGCTGGTCACAACCCTCTCGGGCGGCACAACGGGGATCGTGCCCTGGCATCAGGCTCTTCAGTAAACCATTGGGGAATAGAGTTTTAAACCCAAGGCAAACTCAGTGTAAAGACCAGGGTACCAGCTCCGGTGAAGGGTGTAGGGCAAAGGGGGCAAGACCGGAGTTAGGCTCGCATCACCATCCACAGCGATTCCCACTGCCGCAGCAGATTCACCACATGAGCAGCAGCCTGAGGCTCTAACCCTTGCAGAAGTAGTTCCCCAGCAACGGGTGCATCCCCCATCGGCAACAGCAAGGTCTGCAATTGTTTGCGGGTGATGGCGATTTGATGGCGAGGATTGGGAATCGGGCTCCAGGTGAGGCTGAGGCGGTGCATTGAGATCAGCTCCGACTCGGGCTCTAGGCAGAGTTTACGCAGCGGGATTTGCCTGTCTCCCACCCCTAGGATCCCATATTCCACCAAGAGGGGATTGAGCTGCCACCGGGATCCCTGCACAAAATCAGCATCAAAGGGCTGATCGAAGCCAGGATCAGGCTCGGGGGATCCCATTGGGGTGGCCCAAAAGACATTTTGGGTTTGGGCGGTGGGGTTGAGCTGTTCTAATAGGGTTAGTTGTTCTAGCCGAGAGAGGCGCTGGTAACGCTGATAAAAGTCCAGGTTGGAGGTGGAGATGATTTGTTCCACCTGCCAGTAGTTTTCGGTGGGAGCCACATCTAGAAACTTTAGGCCCGCCTGAGCCAGATAGTCTGAGATCTCGGCGATATCGTAGGGAATATCCTGCTCATGCAAGAAGTTATCAACGATGTTTTCCACATACTGGTAATAAGCGCGGTTGCCTTTGGCATGGCCATGCAGCATGGCAGCCTCCGGTTGGGCTGAGGCCAAAAAGGTTTTGATGAACTCGATCTGCTGATCTTGGGGGAGCTGGCGAATCCCCAACATATCGAGGGCCTTTCGGATCCGATAGATGATCATCCGGCCCGCCCGGTTGTAGATCATCACCCCCAGGATCCCGTCAGGAGCCAAGCGGGAGGCCAAATTATGCAAGGCTTTGGCGGGATCCGCTGTGTGGTGCAGCACCCCATAGGCGGAGATGAGGTCAAAGGTTCCAGCCGGGATGGACTCGGGATCCATCAGATTGCCCACCTGAACAGAGGCGTAGGCCAACCCATGATGGCGGATGCGGTCGCGGGCCAAGTCGATAGATTTGTGGCTGAGGTCAAAGCCCACGATCTGACTGAGCCCAGGATTGGTGACTGCCACCTGATGTAGCTCCCAGCCAGTGCCACAACCCGCCACCAGAGCCGTTTTGCCTTGGGTGCTGATGAGCTTGCGACTGCGGCGATAGGATCCCATGCCATAGCTGCAATGGCTGCTAAATCCCTTCACTGGCTCGGTGATGGGCACAGGGGGATAGGGAAATGCCTCATATTGGGCTTGCACAGCCTGAGTGATGGGATCTGACATGGTGAAGGATCCAAGGGTACAGGACAAAGCATGGACAGGAGATCAGGGGGCCGGATCTCAATGCCGCTGTCTCTTATCATTCCCCATTGAGTCCTGCTTGGGGATCATTCTGAACTCCTAACCGCCAGAATTCCATTTGCACTAAACGGGAAAGGGGTGGGCAAGGGACTATGTCGTTAGCAGTTGTTCGAGGACGGCCTGGGCTGCTTCCACTCGGGCGGGATCCGATCCGGGCTGTTGAGCCACAGTGATCAGGGCCTTCCACAAAGCCCAGCCCCGACCTCGGGCCCAGGTGGCCTGATCCAGAGGCAGGGCGGCGCGAAAGGTCGCTCGGCTTGGCTCCGCAAAAAAGGTCCAGGCAATGGCCAGATCGCAGGCGGGATCCCCGATGGCGGAGCAGCCAAAGTCGATGATGGCGATCAACTGGCCGTCTTTGACCAGCAGATTACTGGGGCTGATATCGCCGTGTAGCCAGACGGGTGGGCCCTGCCAAGAGGAGGCAAGGGCTTCCTCCCACATGGCAAGGGCGGCATGGGTGTCAATCTGACCCGACTGATCCGAGAGGATGGCCAGGGCTTGACGAGTTTCTGAGTCATAGATGCTGAGGGGGCCACCCCGATAAAAATTGTGGGATCCTGGGGCGGGGCCATGACTGGGATCCACCCGTTGAAGGGCCATCAGAAAGCCGGCTAAGGCAGTAGCAACCTGTTTGAGATCGGTAATGCGCTCTGGGGCTGCGGTTTCACCCTCGATCCAGCCATAGATCGACCAAGGCCAAGGATAACGGTCACAGGGATCCCCTTTGGCCAGGGGGGTAGGGATAGGCAGCGGCAGGTGAGGGGCCAGTTTGGGTAGCCACCGATGTTCTTTTTCAACTTGAGCGGTATAGGCTGCAGCGCTGGGTAATCGCACTGTCATCAGGTCGCCCAAATGAAAGGTTCTGTTGTCCCATCCCCCGAATGCAACAGGCTTGATCGATAGGTGTGCCCATTGGGGAAACTGGGAAGAGACCAATTGGTGGACAAGTGAGGTAGTGATCGCAACCTGCGGAGGGGGCATCATAGCAAACTTCTTCAAGGGCCTGAGGGTTCACCAAGGCATCTATCGATCCTGATAGACTATGGCCAGGTGGCGAGCTGCCAGGTGGTGAGCTAATTGCCAGGCTGCAACCATTAAATGTTACTAGAAGCTATGGGCAGATGCGATGGGATCCCGTACTCGCTGTCTCGGGTTGGTCTTGGCCATGATGGCCGTCAATAGCATTTATATGCAGACCTTACGCCAACAAGAACTGATTCGGCTCCTCGATGCTGAGGAGGCCAACATTGAAGAGATCGAAACGGATCCCTTGGCGGATAGTCGTCCTGAATTGGATCAGATAGATCCCCGCTCTCGCTAGCCCCCGTTGTTTGGTACCCTGGTAGACCAAATCTTCTGCCACTGAAGGGGCTCGCTGCCATGACAACCGTGTGGATCTTTCCCGGTCAGGGATCCCAATCTGTGGGCATGGGACAGGAGTTGGTCTCAGTCGTCGCCGTGACAGATCAGCTTCAGCAGGCCCGCCAGATCTTGGGCTGGGATCCCTTGGGTTTGGATGCTGACCAGATCAGCCGTACCCTCTACACCCAACCGGCTTTGTTTGTGGTGTCGGCACTGCTCAGCGATCTGGTGCAGGCACAAGGGTTTGAACCCACAGCGGTGGCGGGCCACAGTTTGGGGGAATATGTTGCCCTCTATAGAGCTGGGGTGTTTGATTTTGAGACAGGGTTGACCTTGGTGCAGCAGCGAGCGTTGCTGATGGATGGGATCCAAGGGGGCACGATGGCCGCCATCATCGGCTTTGACCGCCAAGCATTAAGTGACCTCTGCGCCAGCACGGAGGGAGTTTCTATCGCCAATGACAATAGCCCTGATCAGGTGGTGATTACCGGGTCAGAGGCTGGGGTCGCGGCTGTGACCGAGCAGATCAAAGCCAAGCGCATTGTGCCGTTGGCGGTCAGTGGAGCCTTTCACTCCCCCTTCATGGCGGAGCCTGCCGAGAAGTTTAACGCCCTCCTAGCCCCCATCCTGTTCCACCCCGCGCGGATCCCGGTCTATAGCAACGTGTCCGCTTTGCCTAGTCAGGATCCTGATGTGCTCAAAGCCAATCTCTGCCAGCAGATGACCGGATCGGTGCGCTGGCGAGAAACTGTCCAGCAGATGGCCGATGATGGCATCTCGACCGTGTGGGAAATTGGCCCCGGCAGCGTCCTGACTGGACTGGTCAAGCGCACCATCAAAGAGTTGGAACGGGTCAACATAGCCAGCCCTGACCAAATTCCCACTCTTGGCTAAGACTACCGCTGCACCGATTCTCACCCTGCCAGATCGGGCCAAAGGGGCCTGGTTAGGGGTGCCGATCCTCCCCCTGCTGCCGCCAGTACAACAATCGCGGCCAGTCAATCTGGTCGGGGCCATCAAACACCCAATCCACCCGCCGTTGCAGCATGTGCATCGGTATCACCGTCGGGATCCCGACTATTTCCAGATCTGCCGAAAGCCCCGATAGGATCCCGGCATAGGTGGCCTCGATGCCCAGGCAGACCGAAAACGGTAGCCCCAACTTTTGCAGCGCGATTTGGTGCAACAGCCCATCGGTGAGCGGTAGCCCCTGGGTAACAACGTTGATGCCGGTGATGTCATCTCCAGTCACCATGAGGGGAAACCGCTGGATCAGCCCAGTTTTGGTCAACAGACCCATCACCTCTGCTTCGCTGGTGCCTGCTACCAAGATCCAGCGGAGGGTCAGCTTTTCGAGGGTGTTAAGTAAGTCTCGGATGCCGCCTGTCAAGGGCAATCGGTCGAGGCGACTGAGCTGTTGGAGGTACAAGTCCCGCTTGCGTTCGAGCAGATGGGCCAGGGATCCCTGATCCAGAACGCGCCCGCGCTCGTGCCAGAGGAATCGCAGCCGCTCCACATCCGGTTGCCCCGCAAAGATCAGGCGATAGCGGTGCCAATCTTTGTCTTCTAACGGACGTAAATTATCTTGGATCAACAATTGACGGATGATCTCGGCTTGGATCCGTTCGTCATCAGCCACCACCCCACTCCATCCCACCAAAACCGCCTGCAGGGCACTCACCGGGATCCCTCCAACCTTTCTTCTTTTTAAATTATCGACTGGTTAAATTATCGACTGGGGCTGATCTGCTTGCCGCCGTCCAAAACCCGCAGAATGGCTTGGCTGGCTCGCTCCAACACCCCCACGGATCCCAAGGCTCGTCGCATCTCAGCATAGTCCTGTCGGAGTTGCGCTTGACGCTGAGGATCGCTTAGCAGAGCCTCGGCGGTCTGGGCCAAGATTTTGGGTTGGGCCTGTTTTTGCAAAAACTCGGGCACGATCCCCCGCATCACCACCAGATTGGGGGGGGACATAAACGGTACCCGCACCTTGAGGATGTGTTTGCCCAACCAGTAGGTGATGGGATTGAGTCGGTAGATCACCACCTGCGGGATCCCGAGGATGGCGGTTTCCAGATTGACGGTGCCGGACTTGGCCAAGACCAGATCGGAGGCCGCGAGCATCTGTCGCTGATTGGTCGGATCCGATATCAGAGTGACCACTAGGCCATAGCGACAGCGAAACCGTTCCACACAGCGCTGGATAGCGGGGCGCAGTTGAGCTGAGGCCACGGGCAGTTGAAACTGGATCCCTGGGATCCGTTGGCTGAGCAGATAAGCGGTTTCCAATAATACTGGCAAAATTAGCCGCACCTCTTGGGGACGAGAGGCGGGCACCAGCACCACCTGAATCTGATCGGGTGGGATCCCGAGGGTTTGGCGGGCTTCGGCCCGAGTCGGGACATCCTGCAAGATATCCAACAAGGGGTGGCCTACCCAGCGCACATTGGCCCCAGCTGCCTCATAGTGCCGCGCCTCTGCCGGAAAGATGGCCAACATCAGGCGGGTGCGCTCCGCTAACTGATAGGAGAGGAAACGGTTAGACTGCCAGACCCATTCTTGCGGGGCAATGTAGTAGATCACTGGGATCCCGGCTTGCTTAAGCAGCTGACTGACCCCACTATTGATGCCGATATAGTCCACCAAGATGGCCAGATCGGGCGGATTTTGCCGCACAAAACGGCGAATTTTTTGCATCGTCCACAAGGCTGCCCCAATAAAGGGCAATGCCTCGATCAGCCCCATTGATGAGATGCCGGTCGTATCGTGCAGCAGCTTGGCCCCCGCCGCTGCCATCCGTTGTCCCCCCACAGCAGTAATGGTCAGATCGGGCCGGAGGCGCAGCAAAGCCCGGATCAGATGACTGGCCTGTAAGTCACCCGATACTTCTCCGGTACAAACAAAAACGTGCGGCATCCTCGCATCCTGTAGCGCAACTGAAGCCCAGTATGATGGGCCTTCGTTATTGTGCCGCCATTGGGATCCCGTGGGGGGCTGGACAGGGAGGGATCCCGGCCGTGGTTTTGGGCCTCTTGCTAGCATTCCCTCAGGATCTGGAAGCCAGGGTTATATCCTGGTAGTGGTGCCGCTGCCTTCTTCCCCCGTTGGGAAAAGCCCAGTGAGTTGCCTCTAGCCGAGGCCATAGCACCTATTACCAGTGTATTTTCAGGAGCCTTCATGCCGACGATGCTCGCGTCCGACCAGATCGATCGCCTACTGGCCAACGCCCATCCTCATCCCTACGAGATATTGGGTGCTCATCAGAGCCCCACTCCAGAGGATCCGCAGCAGTGGACGATTCGAGTCATGCTGCCACGGGCTACATCCGTTGCAGTGGTTCTGGAGGGCAGCGGCAAAGAATATCCCCTCGATCGGATCCAAGGTGATCTGTTTGCCACTGTCATCAGCAGCCCCCAGTCACCCCGCTATCAGCTCAAGGTGGATTGGGACTGGGGCGAGACAGAACTGCGCCAGGATGCCTATGCCTATCACCCCGAGTTTGTGGGGGATATGGATATCCATCTGTTTGGCGAGGGCAACCATCACCGCATCTACGACAAGCTGGGATCCCAGCTCACCCAGGTCAACGGGGTCTCGGGGGTTCACTTCGCCCTGTGGGCTCCCAATGCCCGCAGTGTCAGCCTACTGGGGGATTTTACCTTTTGGGATGGTCGCTACTATCCGATGGAGCGCATCGAAGGGGGACTGTGGATCCTTTTTGTGCCCGGTCTCAAGGTCGGCACCATCTATAAATATGAGGTCAAAAACGCCGCCGGACACCTCTACGAAAAATCGGATCCCTATGGTTTTCAGCAGGAAATGCGGCCTAAGACAGGATCGATCGTCACCGACATTGATACCTACACTTGGCATGACCAAAACTGGTTAGACCAGCGCGCCTTACAGGATCCCATCCGAGAGCCCATCTCGGTCTATGAGGTTCATCTGGGATCCTGGCTGCATGCCTCTAGCCAAGAGCCGCCCCTAGATGCAGAGGGCAAGCCCCAGGCTTTTTTAGCGGTCGATCAAAAAGATCAAGCCCGCTATCTCACCTATCGAGAATTGGCCGATAAGCTGGTGCCCTATGTCAAAAAGCTGGGCTTTACCCATATCGAACTGCTGCCGGTGGCTGAGCATCCCTTTGATGGATCCTGGGGCTATCAGGTGATTGGCCATTATGCTGCCACCTCTCGCTATGGATCCCCGCAGGATCTGATGTATCTGATCGATCAATGTCATCAAGATGGCATCGGGGTGATCATGGATTGGGTGCCGGGACACTTTCCTAAGGATGGCCACGGTCTGGCCTTTTTTGATGGCACCCACCTCTACGAATATGAAGATCCCCGCCGAGGTGAGCATAAGGAGTGGGGCACTTTAGTCTTCAACTATGGCCGTCACGAGGTACGTAATTATTTGGTGGCCAATGCTCTGTTTTGGCTAGAGAAATATCATATCGATGGCATCCGTGTGGATGCGGTGGCCTCCACCCTTTACCTGGACTATGACCGGGAAGACTGGTTGCCCAACCAATATGGTGGACGGGAGCATATTGAAGCCATCGACTTTTTTCGACAGCTCAATTCTCTGATTTTTCAGTATTATCCTGGCACCCTCTCCATTGCCGAAGAATCCACCTCCTGGCCGATGGTGACCTGGCCAGCTCATCTGGGGGGGTTGGGGTTCAATTTCAAGTGGAATATGGGCTGGATGCACGACATGCTGGATTATTTCCACATGGATCCCTGGTTCCGCCAATTCAACCATCACCTGATCACCTTCAGCCTCATGTACGCCTTTAGTGAAAACTATATGCTGGCGTTTTCTCATGATGAGGTGGTGCATGGCAAAGGCCCCATGTTGGACAAAATGCCAGGGGATGAATGGGGGAAATTTGCCAGCTTACGGGCTTTGTATGGGTACATGTTTACCCATCCCGGCAAAAAGACGATGTTTATGAGCATGGAATTTGGCCAGACCACCGAGTGGAGTGTGTGGACAGATCTGAATTGGGATCTGCTGAAACATGAGCCTCACCGCAAGCTGCAAGAGTATGTGGGATCCCTGAATCAGCTGTTCAAATCGGAGCCTGCCCTCTACACCCAAGATCACCAACCAGGGGGGTTCAACTGGATCGATTGCAACGATCAAAGCGGGGTGATTTCCTTCCTGCGCTATAGCGATCAACCGGGTAATTATTTGGTGGTTGTTTGCAATTTTGCCCCTGTTACTCGTGAACACTATCGCATTGGAGTGCCTGACAAAGCCTTCTATCGAGAAGTGCTCAATAGCGATGCCACGGAGTATTGGGGCACTGGCATTGGCAACCTGGGGGGCAAATGGAGCGAAGATTGGGCCTACCATAATCTGCCTTACTCCTTGCCCTTGTGTATTCCCCCTCTCTCGATCTTGGTGCTCAAACCCCAGTTTGAACAGCAGCAGTTAGATGCTGGAAGTATCAATGGGGAGGCGATTATCGGTTGATCTTGTCAGGGTGATCAGGCTGCATGACCTGATGCTGACAATGGCTAGGGATCTCACTATTGGGGATCCCTAGCCCTAGTACTCGGCAGCATGAATCTACCAACTACAAACAAAGGGCTTAAGCCCCTTGCTAAGCTATCCAATGGTAGGG